>NZ_SRLW01000374.1:0-8354 GCF_006518215.1 Myxococcus sp. AB025B | reverse complement strand
GGTGGAGGGCGTCACCTGGTCGCTGGGCGGGCCGTCGGCGTACCACCCGCGAGCCAGCGCGGAGGTGAAGCTGGCGGACGGCACGGTGCTGGGCCACGTGGGGGAGCTGCACCCGAAGGTGGTCAAGGCGCTGGGGCTGCCCGAGGGCGTGTTCGTGTTCGAGCTGGACACGGAGCCTTTGTACGCGGCGTCTCGGCTGGTGCCCGAGTACCGGGCGCTGCCGAAGTTCCCGGCGGTGCTACGCGATTTGGCGGTGTTGGTGCCGGTGGAGCTGGAGACGGGGGCGGTGCGGAAGGTGATTCTGGAGGTGGGCGGGGCGCTGGTGGAGGACGCGTTGGTGTTCGACGTGTACACGGGCAAGCAGATTCCCGAGGGGAAGAAGAACCTGGCGTTCGCGCTGCGGTACCGGGCCACGGACCGGACGTTGACGGACGTGGAGGTCAACGAGGCGCACAAGCGGATCGTCTCGGAGGTGGACCAGCGGCTGGGTGCTTCGCTGCGTGCCTGAATTCCTGAATGAAGTCAGAGGGTTGACTTGGCTTCGGGAAGGCTGCAACAGTGGCCGGGCGTTCACCGCGTTGAGGGTGAGGGCATCCCGAGGATTCGCATGACGAAGGCGGACATCATCGAGGGCGTCTACGAGAAGGTCGGCTTCTCGAAGAAGGAGTCGGCCGAGATCGTGGAGCTCGTGTTCGACACGCTCAAGGAGACGCTGGAGCGTGGGGACAAGATCAAGATCTCCGGGTTCGGCAACTTCCAGGTGCGCCAGAAGAAGGCGCGCGTGGGCCGCAACCCGCAGACGGGCAAGGAGATCGAGATCTCGGCGCGTCGGGTGCTGACCTTCCGGCCGAGCCAGGTGTTGAAGAGCGCGCTGAACGGCGAGGCCCCGCCCGAGGATCACGCGGAGATTGACGCGCGGGAGGAGGCGGCGGCGGACGCGGCGGAGGCCCGTGGCGAGGACTTCGACGAGGAGGGAATGGAGGACTCGGAAGGGTAGGTTTTTCCACGGCGCCCTGCTGCTCTTGCTTGACCTGGGCGTTGTGTAGGGGCATAAGGGCGCACCGTTTCACGACGGCGGCCGCAAAGAAGTTCTCGGGGCGTAGCGCAGCCTGGTAGCGCACTTGCTTGGGGTGCAAGTGGTCGCAGGTTCAAATCCTGTCGCCCCGACCATCGAAGGCCCTGGAGATTCGCGGGTTTCCCGTGAGCCTCCAGGGCCTTCACCTTTTGGGCTCCCGGACTCCAGCAGCAAACTAGCAGCAAGCGGAACGGGCTCGGCTCCAGCAGCAAGCAGGGCTTGAGGAACAGGCTCACTGGGGCCTGGAGCCATGGTCCCGAACGCGAGCAGGTTGAGTCCCTTGCGCATGTCCTCCACATCGAGGTGGCCGTAGATCTCCGAGGTGATGGCCGGGTCCGAGTGGCGGAGGATGCGCTGCACGGTGGCCAGCGGGACGCCCGCCTTGAGCAGCAGGGTGGCGGTCGTGTGCCGCAGGTCATGGAAGCGCAGCGGGCGAGGGAGCGGCTTGGGCCAGAGCTTCATGCCGCAGCGAGGGCAGGGCTCGGGCACGGCGTGGCTCTTCTTCACCGCGTAGCCGCAGCCCTTGCGCCGGCAGACGTGGTTGTAGCCCTCCACCAGTCCCGCGCGCCCCAGGGCCCGGCGCAGCACCTTGTGCAGCGCGGAGTCCGGCGCACGCTGCGAGCCGTCCTCCGCAGGGAACAGCAGCTCCGAGGAGGAGGTGGCCATGGCCTCGCGCAGGAAGGGCACCAGTCCCTCGGCGATGGGGAGCAGGTCCGCGTGGCCGCCCTTCGTCGTGTCGCTCGCGTGAGAACGGGCCACCACGACGGTACCCGCAGTGAGGTCCACGTCCGACTTGCGGAGCGCCAGCAGCTCGCCCTTGCGCATCCCGGTGTAGACCGCCGTGGCGAACAGCGGGCGCCAGCGACGCTCCAGGGCCGCGAGCATCAGCGGGACCTCCTCGGCCTTGAGGTATTGCGGCAGCTTCTTCGGCTTCTTGAAGCGGGGGACGGCCTTGGCGGGATTGAGGCCGGAGAAGAGTCCTCGCCGGAGCGCCAACTCGAAGATGCGGTGGAGGAGGGCGCGCAGGTGGTTGAGGGACTCGGGAGACAACTCCTCGGTCTTCGCGTTGAGCAGCACCTCCAGGCGCGAGGGCGTGATGCTCTTGAGGGCCAGGGGGCCCAGCTCGTCACGCAGGTGCTTCTCGCCGAAGCCGAGGATGGTGGTGGAGCGGAGCCGGCTGCCCACCTCAGTCTTCCAGGCGTCCAGTGCCTCCCCGAAGGTGACCTGCTTGCGGTGCTCGGGCAGGGGCTCCAGACCGCGCCGCTGGCGGTCGGTTTGAACCTCCAGGTCGTGCAGGAGGGACTTCGCCTCGGTCTTCGTGGTGGCCTGGGTGGCGGTGTCGCGCCACCGGCCGTGGCCGTCCTTGAAGCGGACGTACCACTTGTCGTTCTTGCGGTAGATAGAACCCATCAGATAGTTCCTACATCTTGAAACCTCAGAGGTCCCGTCCTTATTGCTGGCGGGGAAGGGCGCCACTTCCCAGTTAGCGGCGCCCCTGCTCCTTGATGAACGCTCGAATGGCCGCGGGCTCGAAGCGCAGCAGCCCGCCGATCTTCACGCACGGGAGCTGCCCTGCCTGAGCCCGCTGGTAGACCCAGCTCCGGCTTGCCTTGAGGAACCGGGCCACGTCATTGGCGTCCCAGAGTCCCTCCTCATCCAGGGGCGCCGTGTCCTTCTTGTCATCACTCGGGAGCTTCATGGCGTGCGCCTCCCAGGGTGATGCGCTCCGTGTCCGTCCGTACTCAGCGAAGCCTTGGCCGACCCGTTACTCTTCGCCAGGAGCTGGCGTTTGATGTCCGCCACGGTGCTCTTGGGAATGCCGGTGCTCTTGGCGACGCTTCGCACTCCGGCGCCCGAGGCCAGCAGCTTCTCGGCCTGCTGACGCTTGAGCGGACCAGCCGGCCGGTACTTCCGGCGGGCCTGCCCGGCTCGCACCTTGCGCTGGTGGTCCGCTCCCAGCTTGCGCTGCTTCGAGGCGTAGGGCTGTGTGTCAGTCCAGGACACGAAGATGTTGACGTCCCGGTTCACCTGGCGCCTCTTGTTGTCCCAGCGGAAGAGGGTGCGGCCCTCCTCCACCACCTCCTCGTTGATGTGCTTGCCCTCACGCACGGCCTCCTCGGCGCTTATCAGGCGGACTCTCTGTCGTACCGGGGCGGCCTCCTCCGTGCCCTTCTGGATGCAGATGAGCAGCGTCTCCGCGAACTGCGACTTGTCCTCGATGGATGCGTGACGGGCCACCCGCACCACAGCCCAGGTGCCGTTCCGGGCGAGGACCGTCTCGCCAGGGCGGATGGCATCTGCCTTCTGGAGCAGCCCGTAGACGCGGGCGCGCGAGGTCACGATGGCATCGGCCTCGTGCTCGATGAGGAAGTCACTGCCCACTGACTTGAGCGCGTCCAGGGCGGGGCCGCTGAAGTCCACATCCGCCCCGGCCACCAGCGCGTCCGTGGAAATGAGCACCGCCCCCTTCTGGAGCAGCTCCGCCATCAACGCACGCGCCCGGCCGATGACGAGGGCGTACCACTCGGGTGCGTACAGCGAGCCCGGCATGGGGGGCTGGCGCATCAGCTCTCGCAGCGTGCGCGAGCGCCGCATCGCTGAGGCCGCCCCCGCCGGAAACCCTGCACGCCGGTGGGCCGTCTCGATGGCCAGCAGCCCACCACCTCGCTCGTGCTCGCCCAGCTTGCCGATGAAGGAGTTGAGCATGTTCTTGGCCAGCCGGTACTGGAGGCTGCCGCGCTCGGCCGCGGACTTCTCCCCGAAGAGGGCCTCCACGTAGCGGCCCACGTCGTGGTCTCGCTCCCGTGGGCCGGGAGAGAAGCCGTACGCCTCCACCACCTTCAGCTCAGCTCCCATCTGCATGGCCAAGCGTACCTCTGCGAAGGTGGCGTCGCTCACCCCGGACAGAGGGAAGAGCAGGCTCTTGCCCTTCACCGGCAGCACCGGGTAGCGCGTGTCCCTGGGGAACTCGAATTTGAAGCGGCCAAAGCCCTCCAACTCGCGAACCTCGTCCAGCGACTTCACGCGCCGCCACTGCGTCTTCGCGTGCGGGAGCGGCTGGAGGCGTGCGGCGCTCGGGTAAAGTGACACCACGTCGCGCTCCACCAGGGGAGCGATGTAGAGCCCACGGATGAAGACCTCCACCCGACCCCCGTGGATGGCGCGCAGGGCGGCGATGCGGACAGCGCGATCTCCAGCGAAGCGCGGCACCTGGCGCCGCGCCTCTTGGAACCCCCGCTTCGTCTTCCGGGAGTAGGTCTCCTCCTCGTACTCGACCGGCGCCGGCGTGCTGCGGAGGAACCCGTAACGGAATGCCGCCGCTGTCAGCGAGGCCAGCGAGGGATACATCAGCGGGTCCACTCCCCAGCGGTGGCGCATCTGGGCGCGGAAGGCCAGGAAGGCTTCGAGCACAATCTCCGCATCCGTGGCGGCGTAGCGGCGGAAGGTCTCCGGGTCCTCCTCCTTGAGCCGGCGCAGGTCCGTGCGGTCCACCGCCAGCTTCTCGCGGCCCACCAGCAGGGCCACCTTCTCCAGTCCCACGGCGAAGAAGGCGAAGAGATCCACCACCCGCAGCTCCCATTCGCCGTCATCGAGTGCCACCCGGGGCATCGTGGCGTGGTGGGCCTTCCCGATGGCATGGATGAGTAGCTCGCCCACCGGGTCCTTGAACTTGGAGATCTCCGCCGCCGCGAAGTGCGCCACGAGGTACACCTTGCGCGGCTGGTTCCTTGCGGGTCGTGTCCCTATAAGTGTGTAGTCGGCAAGGACGGACGCGCGGAAAAGAGGGAAGCTCCTCGGTGAAACCAAACCGAGATGGTCCTCCTTTGGCGAGGAGGCCGAGGAGTTCCCCGACGTGGACGATACCGAGTTTGCCGTGCCCTCGCACGAGGAGGTGCGCACCGACGTGCGCGGGCTGTTCCTAGGAGCCATCCGCATGACGCTGGAGATGCTGCTGGAGGAGGAGATTCGGGGCCTGGTGGGTGCGGGGCGCTGGCAGCAGGTGGCGGGGCGCAAGGACCAGCGCAATGGCAGCTACCTGCGCGGCCTCTTGACGTCCATGGGCCACCTGGAGGTGGCGGTGCCCCGAACCCGGGCCAGCGGAGCGGCGGGGGCGGTGCTGGGCCGCTACAAGCGGCGCAGCGAGGAACTCGACGAGGCGATTACCAGCGCGTACGTGCAGGGCGTCTCCACGCGGAAGATGGGCAAGGTGACGAGGGCGCTGATGGGCGAGGACGTCTCGCGCTCGACGGTGAGCCGGGTGACGAAGTCCCTCGAAGAGAAGGTGGAGGGCTTGCGCACCCAGCCGCTCACCCAGGCCTTCCCCTACCTCTACCTGGACGCCACCTTCCTGGACGCACGGTGGGCGCGCACGGTGCAGAACGTCTCCGCCCTGGTGGCCTACGGCGTGGGAGAGGATGGGCACCGGCACCTGTTGGCCGTGACTCTGGGCGGCAGCGAGTCGCAGGAGTCGTGGCTGGAGCTGCTGCGCCAACTGCTGGAGCGGGGGCTGACGGGCGTAAGGCTCGTCATCGCCGACGGGCACGCGGGCCTGGCCGCGGCGGCCCGACAGGCCCTGCCCGAGGCGCAGTTGCAGCGCTGCACGGTGCACCTCACCCGCAACGTGCTCGCCAAGGCCCCCTGGAGGCTGCGCGGGAGGCTGGGCAAAGAGACGTCGGCCATCTTCGAGGCCCCCACCCTCCAGGACGCCAGGAAGCGAATGGAGGCCCTCCAGGAGGGACTGGGGCGCCAGGTGCCCGAGGCCATGGAGTGCCTGCGCCAGGGCTTCGCCGCCGCCACCTGCTTCTTCTCCTTCCCCAAGGCCCACTGGAAGCGCCTGCGCAGCACCAACGGCCTGGAGCGCCTCCATGGCGAGGTGAAGCGCCGCATCCGCTCCGTGGGCGCCTTCCCGGACCGCGCCAGCGCGCTGCGCCTCATCACCGCTGTCGCCCTCGAAGTCACGGGCGTCTGGGACGACCGTCGCTACCTCGACATGTCCCTGCTGAACTCAAACTCAGACACCGCTGAATGACCCCGCCAAGGAGCCTTCCTCCCCCGAACCCCTCCGAACCAACTACACAGGATTCGGGACTTGACCGACATGCGCAAGGGCCTCGATCAACTCAACTTCACGGCACCCGAGCCGACCACTCCGGCCGAGTAGTTCCTACTGGTCGCCAGAGGCGAGCGAGGATGGGCACGACCTGCCCTGGTATGCCCCACCTCTCTCCTCAACAAATTTCCACTCGCTTCGTGCACCAAAGGATCATCGCAGTATAATGCACCAGGAAATTCTCCAGTGAATCACCGGTTGCATCAAAACGCGCATCATCGCATATTGGTGACGCCCAACGCCGAGAGGGGGTGCGCCAATGAGCAAGCTGGTCGAACTGATCCGAGAGTCGAAGAGCGCGAAGAAGGAGGAGATGGTCCCAACCACGCTGCGCCTTCCCGTCAAACTGAACTCGTACGTGGAGGGGCTGGCCGACTATCTGTCCTTGTCCAAGCAGGAGATGCTGCTGCGCTTGGTAGAGGAGGGCGTGAACGCCGCCGAGAGCGAACTGAAGCTGGACGACCCCGACGAAGAGAAGAAGCAGCAGGCGACCGAGCGGGAAGTGCAGGGGAAGTGCGGCTTCCATGTGCTGAACACCAACAAGCGGCACAGCATCGAGGACCACGAATGGATGATCCAGGAAGGGGTGGCTGCCGCTTTTTATGACCCCTGGAAATTCAACATCAACCGACTCAAGAAGGGCGATGTCGTCTTCCTGTACGCGAACGGAGCGGGGATCGTTGCGTACGGAACCGCAACGGGAGAGGTGTTGGTCAAGGATTACGACGGCAAGTCGGACGAGACCCACTACCAGAAGCTTCAGGGATTCAAGCGGCTGTCGAAGCCGATGCCTGCTGCTGAAGTCAGGAAGATCCTCAGTCGGAATGTCGTGTTCCTGAGGACCATGTCCGCGATGCCCGACGGCCAAAAGGTACTGGAGAAACTGGCCGCCTACGAGCGTACCTGAAGAGGCCGGCTACTCAGAGAAACGCCTGGACTGGCCACCGATGGGCAAGGTGTCGGGCAAGGTGTCAGAGAATTCGAGCCGCACCAGCGCACAGGAATAAGAGAGGGTCATGCCAAAACGAGGAGCAATATCCAGGCGGCAACTTCGCTGCCACGGGCTCTTCTACACTCGTGACTTGGCGAGTGGCGAGAGACAGCGATGCCGCAGCCAGCTTGTCCTTGAATTCTGCGACACCAAACCGAACGACCGAACACTGCTGTTCGGCCTCATGAATCCCGGCGCCAGTGTCCCGATGGATCCGGACGCCACCGCGAGCATTCCCATTGTCACCCACGCGAGTCAGCTCCCCGAGATGGCTGTCTGGCTGCCTACGATCCCCGATGCCACGCAAGCGCAGACCGTCCTGCTGATGGAAGCGCTCAACTGCGGGCGCGCCGTCGTCGTGAACCTCACCGATGTCTGCGAGCCGAACAGCAGTGCGCTCGGCCCGCGCGTGACCGCGCTCGCGAACAACACACCCCGTTGGGACTCCCTCTTCCACGCTCTGCGCCAAGCCGAACTGGACAATCTGCTGGCGGCCGGCCCCTACGTCGCCGTGATCGGCGGTTGGGGCGCCCTGGGGCCGAAGCAGGAGTGCCTACGGGCCGTGGCCAGAGAGGCCTGCGCCCATTTCCCTGGCATCATCGGGGCACCAGCCAGGTCGAGCTACCGGAACTTGGGATTCCGCCATCCCCGACCGACCGCTGCCGGCGGGCCGAAGCGGCGATACTACGGGAGCTGGCGAAAAGACGTGGCATCGCTACTGAACCTCTCCCAGGAGAGTGTGGCTGCGCTCAGCGCCGAGCACACGATCGACCTGCTCGTGGATAAGAACCGCATCTGGACCATTGACGGGAACCACAGCCTCAACATCGACTTGTCCTGCGTGAGCCGACCCGAAGGGACTTAGAGCCGAGCCCCTCCGCTTGCTGCTAGTTTGCTGCTGACCGCCCGGGCCCTGGAAAAACGAAGGGCGCGGAACCGAGGATTTCTCCAAGGATTCCGCGCCCTTTGAATGGTCGGGGAGACAGGATTTGAACCTGCGACCCCTTGGTCCCGAACCAAGTGCTCTACCAGGCTGAGCCACTCCCCGATATGTCCGTCCGCCGGCGGGTACTCCTCGGGACCGGCGAAAGTGCGGCGGTAGTACCCGAGCCTCACGGCTGAGTCAACGTCCTCGGATCACCTTTTCTTTCCCCCTCCCCACCTCCCCACCCTCCTGC
>NZ_SRLW01000373.1:0-8381 GCF_006518215.1 Myxococcus sp. AB025B | reverse complement strand
CCCCTGGACCGCATCGCCCCCCTCGCCGAGGCCTTCCCGGAGCGCTTCCACGTCGGCCTGTGCCGCACGCTGTCCGCCGGAGACTCCGCGCGCGAAGCGCAAGCCGTCGCACTGGCCCGAGAGCTGAGGACCCCCCTCGTCGTGCACAACGACGTGCACACGCACCACCGACGCCGTCAGCCGCTCCAGGACGTCCTGACCGCCGTGCGGTACGGCACCACCGTGGACCGCGTGGGCACGCGCCTGATGCCCAACGCGGAGCGCACGCTGAAGGGCCCCCACGAGATGGCGCGCCTGTTCGCGGACCGGCCGGACGCGCTGGAGCGCACCGTGGAGCTGGCCTCGCGCTGCCGTGCCTCCCTGGACGACCTTCGCTACCGCTTCCCCGAGGAGGACCTGCCCCCGGGCCGCACCGCGGACGAGCACCTGCGCGCCCTGACCTACGAAGGGCTCACCGTCCGCTACCCAGCGGGTGTGCCCCCCGAGGTGGTCAAGCAGATCGAACACGAGCTGCGCCTCATCGCCGCGCTGGACTTCGCGGGTTACTTCCTGGCGCTCTGGGACATCGTCGGCTTCGCGCGGCGGCGCGGAATCCTCTGCCAGGGTCGAGGCAGCGCGGCGAACTCGGCGGTCTGCTACGCGCTGCAGATCACCGCCATCGACCCGGTGCGCATGGGCCTGCTGTTCGAGCGCTTCCTCAGCATGGCTCGCAAGGAGCCCCCGGACATCGACGTCGACTTCGAGCACGAGCGCCGCGAGGAGGTCCTCCAGTACGTCTACGAGAAGCACGGCCGGCACCGCGCCGGCATGGTGTGCGAGGTCATCTGCTACCGGGGACGGCTGGCCCTCCGCGAGGCCGGCAAGGCCATGGGCCTGTCCCTGGACCAGGTCGACCGACTCTCCAAGGTCTCCGCCGCCCACGGCTTCGAGGTGACGCCAGAGGTCCTTCTCGAGGCCGGCCTGTCCGCGTTCGACCGACGCGTCCAGCGCACCCTGTCCCTCGCCTCCGAGCTGGAAGGCTTCCCCCGACACCTCTCCATCCACGTCGGCGGCTTCGTGATGACCCGCGAGCCCCTGACCCAGCTGGTCCCCGTGGAGAACGCGGCCATGCCCGGCCGCACCGTCATCCAGTGGGAGAAGGACGACATCAACTCCATCGGCCTGCTCAAGGTGGACCTGCTCGCCCTGGGCATGCTCACCGCGCTCTCGAAGTGTTTCACCTTGATTCGCGAGCACCACGGCCGTGAGCTGTCATTGGCCACCATCCCCGCCGAGGACCCCAGGGTCTACGACATGCTGTGCGAGGCGGACACCGTGGGCGTGTTCCAGATCGAGAGCCGCGCCCAGATGAACATGCTGCCCCGGCTCAAGCCGCGGACCTTCTACGACCTGGTCGTGGAGATCGCCCTCATCCGCCCCGGCCCCATCGTCGGGAAGATGGTCCACCCGTTCCTGCGCCGGAGGAACGGCGAGGAAACCGTCGTGTACCCGAGCGAGGCCGTGAAGGAGATCCTCGGCAAGACGCTCGGCGTGCCGCTCTTCCAGGAACAGGCGATGAAGCTCGCCATGGTGGCCGCCGGCTTCTCCGCGGAGGAGGCGGACGGCCTTCGGCGCGTGCTGAGTCACAAGCGCGCGGAGTCGATGCTCCTCCAGTACCGAGGCCGCTTCGTGGAGGGCTGCCTGTCACGTGGCTACACCCGCGCCCAGGCCGAGGAGTGGTTCGACAACTTCCGCGGCTTCGCGCACTACGGCTTCCCCGAGAGCCACTCCGCCAGCTTCGCGTTGATCTCCTACGCGTCCAGCTGGCTCAAGTGCCACTACCCGGCGGCCTTCACCACCGCGCTCCTGAACTCCCAACCCATGGGCTTCTACGCCCCGCACACCCTCGTCGCGGACGCACAACGCCATGGCGTGGAGGTGCGCCCCGTCGACGTGCGCGTGTCCCAATGGGACTGCACCCTGGAGGACGAGGGCAGGGCGCTGCGACTCGGGCTGCGGATGGTGCGCGGACTGGGCGAGTCCGCGGGCCGCCGCGTGGAGACGGGCCGAGGCGAGCACGGCTACACCGACGTCGGAGACCTGGCGCGGCGGGCCCGCATCCCCCGGCACGAGCTGACGCGCCTGGCCCTCGCGGGCGCGCTCGCGTCGCTGAGCGGCTCACGACGACAGGCCCTCTGGGACCTCCAGGCGCTGGGGCCGCTGGACTCGGACGACCTGTTCTTCGGCATGTCGATGGACGGCACGAAGGTGGAGCTGCCCTCGATGGACGTGTACGCGCGCGTCTGCGCGGACTACGACACCGTGGGCCTGTCCCTGGAGAAGCACCCGCTGGAGCTCGTGCGCCCGCTGCTCAAGCGCCAGGGCGCGGTGACGGCGGAGGGCCTGAAGACGGTGGCCTCCGGGCGCACCGTGACGGTGGGCGGGATGATGATCTGCCGCCAGCGGCCTCCCACCGCACGCGGCATGTGCTTCCTCTCGCTGGAGGACGAGACGGGCATCGCCAACCTCGTGGTGCCTCCGGACGTCTACGAGCGCTGCCGCAAGGAGCTCCACGGCGCGCTGTTCCTGGTGGGGCAGGGCGTGCTGGAGCGCTCGGGCAAGGTGACCAACGTGAAGGTGAAGACGGTGTGGGGGCTCGAGGCCGCCGCCCGCCTGGAGCCTTCGAGCGAGCGGCGCCGCACCTCCGCCTGAGTCCCGCCAGGACGCACTGCCGGTCCGACGTCACTCCGGACACGCCACGGGTGCCTGTCTACCCGTCTGGCGACGGGCCCGCGTACCACCGCGACGCAGCCGCGTCCTCGTGGACCGCGTCCCTGGCGGAGGGACCGGGGCGCACCGGGTGGAGCCGCCTCGGCACGCGGCTGGCAATAGGAGGCGCACCCCCTCCTCGACCCGGATGGAACTGGCATGCCGAAGGACGTCTTCACCGTGTGTTTCTGTGGAACCGGCTGCGCGCGCGACGAAGGCGAGGAGACCCGGTACTGGGACTACAAGACCTCGCTGGTCCGCTTCCTGTCCAAGACCGAGCGCCAGCTCAAGAGCGACAAGAACATCTTCGACCCGCAGACGGGCTACATCCCGGTGCGCATCCACAAGGAGATCTCCGGCGGGCTGCGCAACACGAAGCGCAGCGGCTCCGTGCGAGGAGTGGGTGAGAACGACTGGTACGACCAGATGGACCGTTGCGACCCCCTGCTCAGCAACCTGGAGCTGACGCCCGGAGACCTGCGCAAATACGTGTCGGGCTACTCCGAGGGCGATCAACGCGGCATGGCGAACCAGGGCCTGGGGTGGGCCGACGCCGCGCTCGCGCTCCACGGCGCGAGCCTCGCGGCGGCCAGCGGCGCGGAGCAATACAACTTCATCGGGCACAGCCGTGGCGGCGTCGAGGCCATCATGGCCGCCTGGTTCCTCTACGCCTATGGCGGAGAGGCCCGAAAGAACATCCCCATCAACATCTTCGCCATCGACCCCGTTCCGGGAATGGGCGAGTGGTACAGCATCCAGACCCAGCTGGCCCCCCAGGTCGCCAACTACGTCGGCGTCTATGCGTGGGACCACCTGGACACGGGCTTCAGCGCGGTGATTCCCCGGCCCAACGCCCGGATGACCAAGCAGAAGGCACACCAGGACATCGAGGATGGACGGGGACTGGGGAGCACCTGGGCGACGCTCGCGAACAACCGCCAGCTCGCCGACCCCCTCGTCCGTCAGGAACTGCCCCAGCCGGAGGGTTACAAGCTCTACGCCATCCGGGGACGCCACGGCACCGTCGCGGGCATCTACACCACGGACGGGCTCTATGACGCCTCCAAGGTCAGCGACGACGTCGGCGCGGTCCCCCGGCTCGTCTACAAGATGGCCCGTGGGTACCTGACCCAGTGGGACACCGAATTCCAGACGCGAAGCCGCGTGCGCGAGGGTGTCAAGTCACTGCGCAGGCGCATCCACACGGCGCACTCCCACTTCGACACCATGGCGCTCGGTGAGGTCCGCACGTCCCGTCTGCCCTTGCGCCAGTCCGTGCGGCGCGTCTCCTCCATCCACGGCATGCGCACCTGGGACCGCTACTACCTCGAGGACGTGGTGGGCACGCCTCCCTACAACCTGACCTATCCCTGCACCATCGAACAGGCCGGGGACGGGTGGATCGACTGGACCTTCCTGTGAGCCCGCGCGGCCACCGAGACATCGCAAACCCCTCCAGGCGTGGAGCTCGACGACGATGAGCAAGATCGATGACGTGCTGTCCGTGGTGCCCGACAAGTACTTCACGCACGTGAGCCACGACTGCTACGTGCGGCTGCTGGACACGCCCCGCATCTGGGGGTTGCCGTTCGGTCCGGAGATCATGCAGGAGGCCCGGCGCCGCACCAACGACTTCGAGCGCGCCCTGGTGGAGGTCCTCCAGAAGACGCGCTTCCGCTGCGACGTGGCGTCCCTCAACAGCCCGGACCCCGCCTGGGCGAAGATCATCCTGGGGGCCCTCGACACGGCGATGATGGCCAACAAGGGCAAGCCCATCCAGATCCGCTTCCTCTTCGGGCAGACGCCCATGCTCCTCAAGGACGGCACGTCGCCCAACCTCATCGACTTCCAGGGCGCGCTGATCCGGCTGGTGCGCTCTCGCAAGAAGGACTGGGGCGCGGTGCCGGAGATCTGGATGGCGAAGTTCTACCGCCTGCAGGAGGGCCTGCTGTCGGGCTTCTCCGCCTTCGTGAGCGCGTCGCTGCCGTCATGGCTGGCGCCGGACTCCGACGACGACTTCACGAAGATGACGTGGAACCACTCGAAGATCGTCGCCTCGGATGGCGCGGAGGCGCTGGTCGGCGGGCACAACCTGAACATGGACCTGTTCACCAGCTATCCCCCCGTGCACGACGTGTCCGTCGTCATGCACGGCGCGGGGGCCCTGGGCGCGCAGCGGTTCCTGAACCGGATGTGGGCCTGCAGGACGGACGTGGTGACCAAGGAGCGCCTGGACCCGGACACCCTGACGTGGGTGAACGGGGATGACGACAAGGCGGAGGTGCGAAAGCCCCTGGACCCGCTGGACCTGAAGGAGGCCCAGGACCTGCGCGCGCAGCGCTACGAGCTCTTCTCCAGGATCCACATCGGCGGTCTGCCGGTGGACAGTCCTCGCGCCCGCCGCCGGATCGGCAACGAGCCGCTGCCCACCGTCTGGGAGGAGGACACCGAAGAGGACCTCCTGCCGGATGTCATCCGCGAGGACGACCTGCAGACGCTCAGGGACCTGGAGCAGCCCGTCTTCGAGGAGGACCGGACCATCGGCTACGCGGGCATGGGGGAGTACAAGCGCGCGACGCGCGTGCTGTCCATCGGCAAGCACTGGTCCGGCTCGGACATGAAGGAAGACTACGAGAAGGCGTCCGAGCTCATGAAGGAGAACCTCATCATGGGCTGCACGGACGTGCTGCGCCTGTCGCAGATGGACCTGGTGAGCGCGTGGAAGAAGAAGTGGTCCTCGCACGTCGTCTGTCATTGGATCATGGAGTCGCTGCTCACCAACCCGCACCTGGTGGTGCAGGTGGTGGTGTCGCCCCTGGACGCGGGCGCGGGCGCGGAAGGAGACCAGTACTCGTTCGGCTCGGGCGCGTGCCGCACGTTCGAGCTGTTCCAGTACTACATGGCGAGGACGCTGGAGGACGCGCTGCGGCCGGATGCCGAGCGGCGGCTTCGCGCCCTGGACCGCCTGCACATCGCGCCGTTCTATTACACGGACGTGCCCCGGGATAAGACGCGGGAGGGGGAGTCGTACTTCTGGCCGCAGCTGACGCCCGAGGGCTACACGGCGACCTTGAAGCAGAAGGCGCTCTCCGAGGTGCCGCCGGTCAAGGGCATCATCGGCAACGCGGTGGAGTCCGTGCAGAAGGCCAGTGGCGCGGTCTTCCCCAAGGTCCCGTCGGCGCCGGGCAACCACTCCAAGATCATGATCGCCGACGACCAGGCGTACGTGGTCGGGTCCGACAACCTGTATCCAGGCTTCCTCTCGGAGTTCAACTACCTGGTGGAGGGGCCGGTCGCGGTGGGCGACATGCTGCGCAACTACTGGGAGCCGCTCTGGTCCTTCTCGGGCAAGCATTGCGTCAATCCCCGCTGCGATGGGGGATGCAAGACCCTCAAGAATCCTCCCAAGCCCAGGTCGGGCCGTGGGGTGATGTCCGAGCTGCCCGCGAGCCGGTTGTTGATGGGCATGGGGCATGGGAGCCCGTTGCCGCGTCCCGAGCTCTTCGGTGGCCGCATGCCAGGGGGGCTCCAGTCGTCCTCGTTCTTCGCCCGGAAGGGCTCGGGTCAGGACTGGTCCGAGCCGCTCCTGAACGCCGGCAACCAGGGGAAGGTCCTGCGGGTCGACCTGCGCGCGCCGCCGGACCTGATGGAGATCCTGAAGAAGGACGAGGAGACGGCGAAGAAGGAGAAGGAGGAGCGGGATCGCCTCAAGCGCCTGCAGCCCGTGTCCTCGTCGCCGTCGACGGGGACGACGCAAAAGACCGCCTCCACGACGACGGGCGGGTCCTCGCCCTCGACGAAGGAGTCGTCCTCCAGCGCCTTCGAGAACCACGACAAGATCGAGGGGGCGCACTACTACACGGACCAGCAGATCGACACGCTCCTGCGCCACTACCTGCGCGGCGTGCCGAACGTGGTCGTGCTGCGTGGCATCAACCTCTACGTGCTCAATCGCATCGCGCCGGACACATATGACGAGGCGCTCCAGGGCATGGTCGCGGATGGTCCGCCCCGCGTCCTCGTCCAGCCCTACAACATCAATGGCAACCACTGGGGGCTCATCTACATCAAGGTGGCGCCCCCGGCGCGAGGTGTCCGGGGCCAGGCCCGCGTGCTCTTCGTCGACCCGCTGGGGCCGCAGGGTGTGCCCAACCTGGGCACGCTGCGGCGCGCGTTCCCGGACCTGCTGGTCGAGCGCTCCGGCATCCGTTACCAGGATGACGTCATGGGGAGCTACAAGGACGGCCAGCACAGCTGCGGTCCGTGGATCATCCAGATCGCGCGGCACCTCGTCGCGAACGATGGGGCCCTGCCTCCCACGGCGCGCCACCCGCGTGACGCCGCCGTCGGGTTCCGCGCGGAGCATCAGCAGGTCCTGGACAACCTCAACCGACAGTTCATGGACGAGTTCGTCATCGTGGAGGACTACTTCGACTCGCCCAAGCCCCTGGTCAAGAGCGGGGACCTCCCGAAGCCACAGCCTCCCGTGGACAACAGCAAGAAGGACTCGGACGACGACGACGACTTCGTCATGGTCTGAATCCGGGACAGCACAGGGGGAAGCTGACGCGTCAACCCACGGCGTTCCCAGAGCGCATGACGTGTCAGTGATGTCCCGTGTCGGGGCTCGTGCGAGGGGCTCACTCTGGGCGGCCCCTGGTTCATGCATTGCAATCCTCCGAGTCACCTGGAACTGGAGGATGCATTGCGTTTCGTGAGTCGCGTGGTGGTCGCGGTCGGGCTGTTGGGGTGTGGGGGGGGCGGAGCTGGAAGTGCCCGAGGCGATGGAGCAGGGGATGCAGGAGATCGTGGGAGGCGTCGAGGCGCGGCCCGGTTCGTGGCCCTGGATCGTCAGCCTGCAACAGGGCGGGAGCCATTTCTGTGGCGGCAGCCTGATTCGGGTGGGCAGCCGGCAGGAGACCGACATCGTCCTCACCGCCGCGCACTGTGTCGCGGATGGATATTCGGGCGTGACGGTGGTCGCGGGTGCCCATGACTTCTATCGGCCCACCTCCGCGCAGGTGATGGTCCGCGTGGCGAACGCCGTCTCTCATCGTAACCGTCCGGCGAGCGACGTGGCGGGAGGCATTGCCGAGGTAGCAGTCGTGGTGGACCCTGGCCGGAATGTCGAAGCCGGCTGAGAAGCAGGAGTGGTTCCAGGTCGCCGAGGCCTTCGAGGCGAGCGGCCTGACGCAGAAGGAGTTCTCCACGCAGCGAGGATTGAGGCTGAGCACACTGCAGTCGTGGGTGTACCGGCGCCGCCGCCAGCACCCGCAGAAGGTCCCTGCGGTGCGGTTGCTGCCGGTGGAGGTCTCGGCCATTGCACCACCGCCGAGTCCCGCGCTGCTCGAGGTGGTGCTGGCCAGCGGAGCACGGCTGCGGTTCCCGGCGGGCGCCGACGTCGACTACGTGGTCCGGCTCGTCACCGCGCTGGGCGGGTGAGCGCGTGTTCACGCTTCCGGCGTCCGTGCGCGTGGTGCTGGCCACCGAGGCGGTGGACATGCGCAATTATGCCGAGTCCGGCGTTATGCGGAGTTGAGGGGCATGCCGCGCGCCAGTCCGAGGAGGAGACCGGCGCGGCGGCTCCGCATAATCATGCCCCTTTCCGCGAGGGCCGCAGCGAGGCGAGCAGC
>NZ_SRLW01000372.1:0-8508 GCF_006518215.1 Myxococcus sp. AB025B | reverse complement strand
CGTGGATGGGGGTCCGCGCGACTCGCCGGTCGGACGGGTCGGCATTGTTGTCGTGGGGGCTGTTTCGTGGGGGCAGTGAGATAGCGCGTGGGACCGCGGGGGGAGCGTCTACGGGGGTGGGCGCTCCTCCCGCGTTGCTTTTCAGTGGGCGTCCGCCCAGCTTTTCCCCGCGCCGACGTCCACCTTCAGCGGCACCTTGAGCGAGGCCACGCCCGCCATGCCGCGCGCCACCAGCGCCTTCACCTGCTCCACCTCGGCGTCCGGCGCCTCCAGCAGGAGCTCGTCGTGCACCTGCAGGAGCAGCACGGTGGAGAGCTTCTGGGCGCGCAGCTCCTCGTCCACCACCAGCATGGCCTTCTTGATGAGGTCCGCGGCGGTGCCCTGGATGGGCATGTTGATGGCGGCCCGCTCGGCGGCCTGCGCCACGCCCCGGTTCTTGGAGTTCAGGTCCGCCATGTAGCGGCGCCGGCCGTACAGCGTCTCCACGTAGCCCGTCTTGCGGGCCGTGTTGACGGTCTCCTCCAGGTAGCGGCGGATGCCCGCGTAGCGGATGAAGTAGCGCTCGATGATGTCGCGCGCCGTCTCCTGGGGGATGCCCAGGCGCGTGGACAGGCCGTGCGGTGACAGGCCGTAGGCGATGCCGAAGTTCACCATCTTCGCCACGCGGCGCTGCTCGCGGTCCACCTGGTCCGGCGCCACGCCGAAGACCTCGGCGGCGGTGCGGCTGTGCACGTCCTCGTCGTTGCGGAACGCCTCCACCAGCACGGCGTCGTCGGCGATGTGCGCCAACAGCCGCAGCTCCACCTGGCTGTAGTCCGCGCTGACCAGCTGGTGGCCCGGAGCCGCCACGAAGGCGCGGCGGATCTCCCGCCCCAGCTCCGTGCGCACGGGGATGTTCTGGAGGTTGGGGTCGGTGGAGGACAGGCGGCCCGTGGCGGTGGCAGCCTGGTGGTACGTGGTGTGGATGCGGCCGTCCGCGGCCACCAGCGTGGGCAGCGTGTCCAGGTAGGTGCTCTTGAGCTTGGACAGGCTGCGGTACTCGATGATGGCGTTGGGCAGCGGGTGCTCCTCGGCCAGCTTCTCCAGCACCTCCTGGTCCGCGGACGGCCCCGTCTTGCCGCGCTTGATGATGGGCAGCTTCAGGTCGGTGAAGAGCACCTGCACCAGCTGCGGATTGGAGCCGATGTTGAACTCGCGTCCGGCGTGCTTGTAGACCTCCTTCACCTGCGACTCGACGGCCGCGTCCACCTTCACGGAGATGCGCGCGAGCTCCTGGGTGTCCAGGCTCACGCCCCGCCGCTCCATGCGCGCGAGGATGGGCAGCAGTGGCAGCTCCAGCTTCTGGGCCAGCTCCGACAGCTTCGCCTCGTCCAGCTCCTTCCACAGCTCGGGGGCGAGCCTGCGCGCGGCCTCGGCGCGCACCGCGAAGCCCAGCGCCAGCTCCTCCGGTGAGTGGTCCGCCAGCGCGCGGTCCTTCTTGCCGCGCCGCCCTTCGGCCGCGGGGGGCAGCGCGGGCAGCTCGGTGACGAGCCGCTCGCGCGCCAGGTCCGCCAGCGCGTGCTCGCGCCGCGAGGGGTTGAGCAGGTAGCTCAACAGCTCCACGTCGTCGTGCGCGCCCGTGAGGTCGATGCCCTCGTTGGCGAGCACCAGGGTGAGCGCCTTGAGGTCATGGCCCCCCTTCTTCACCGCGGCGTCCTCGAGCACGGCCTTGAAGGCGGCGGCGAAGGCGTCCGGGCGCACCTGGGTGGCGCCCAGGACATCGTGGCGCAGCGGCACGTAGCGGGTGCTCGCGTCCGGCAGGGCCACGCCCAGGCCCACCAGCTTCGCGGCGAAGGGCAGGCCCTCGTAGGCCGGCACCAGGCTCACCGAGCCCGCCGCGCGCACGGCCTGGACCAGCGCCTGGAGCTCCTCGTCCGTGGTGACAAGCGTCGTCGTGGTGGGCAGCGGCGCGGGCTTCTCCTTCACGGGCTCGGAGGCGCCCGGCGCTCCGCCCTGCCCCGCCTGCGGCAGCTCCTTGAGCAGCGCGTAGAACTCCAGCTCGGTGAACAGCTCCCGGGCCCGCGTGGCGTCCAGCTCCCTGCGGGTCAGCTCCGCCACGCGGACCTCCAACGGCAGGTCCGTCTTGAAGCTGACCAGTTGCCGGGCGCGCAGCAGGCTCTCGCGGTGCGAGGCGAGGTTCTCGCGAATCTTCGGCTTCTTCACCTCGTCCAGCCGCGACAGCAGCGTGTCCACGTCGCCGAACTGCTGGATGAGCTCCGTGGCCGTCTTCGGGCCGATGCCCGGCACCTTCGCCACGTTGTCCACCGCGTCGCCGATGAGCGCCAGGTAGTCGCGCATCTGCCTCGGTTCGATGCCCAGCCGCTCCTTCACGTCCTCGGGCCGGGTGTGCACGTCCTTCATCGGGTCGAACAGGCGCACGTCCTCGTCGACGATCTGGATGAAGTCCTTGTCCCCGGTGACGACCTGGACGCAGAAGCCCTCCGCCTTGGCCTTCTGCGCGAGCGTGCCGATGACGTCGTCCGCCTCCCAGCCCGGCATCTCCAGGATGGGCAGGTTGAGCGCCTCCACCACGCGGCGGATGAGCGCGAACTGGGGCACCAGGTCCTCGGGAGGCCCCTCGCGGTTCGCCTTGTACGTGGGGTCGATCTTCTGGCGCTCCACGCGGCTCTCCTTGTCGAAGGCGAGCGCGACGTGGGTGGGCTTCAAGTCCCGGAGGGACTTGAGCACCATGCGCGTGAAGCCGAGCACGGCGTTGGTGGGCACGCCCTTGCTCGTCGTGAGCGGCGGAATCGCGTGGTAGGCGCGGAAGATGAAGCCGGACGCGTCGATGAGGACCAGGGTGGGCGCGGGGCGCGGGGGGCTGGTGTCGGCCATGCCCCCGTGCCTAGCGCGCCCGTCCCTCCCTGTCCATGTCGCGCGCTAGTTGCACTTCCACTCGCGCTTCTTCGCCTCGACCATCTCCTCCACGCCGTCGCCCTTGACGGCCAGGTCCAGCACCGCCGCCAGGTCCGGACAGCCGCCGGCGCCACGGAAGGTGTTGAGCGCCAGCGTCGAGCAGAAGCCCGCCGCCTTGTTGAGGTCCGCGTTGCCCGCATAGAAGCTGAAGCCCAGCTTCCACACCCGGCACGCGCGGCGGTTGTCCTCGCGGTCCGCCCAGTGCCGGCCGCGCTGATAGGCCTTGTCCGCCATGTCCTGGAGGATGCTGCGCCGGTAGAACGACGGCTTGGACTCAGCCAGGTCGAGCATCAGCGACTTGTCCACCTCCAGCGCCTCGCGCAGCGGCTCCGACGCCTTCTCCGGGTCATCCGCGGCCAGGTAGCTCTGGCCACCCTTGAAGAGCTGATCCACCGTGGACATGGTCTTCATCATCTCGTCCGCGGCCCCGTGCAGCGCCGAGGACTCGTAGTTGGCGCGCAGCTTCTGCAGCGTGGCCAGCGCCTCGCTGCCGCGGCCGGACCAGTAGTCCATCATCGCCGCCTGCATCAGCTTGTTGGGGTAGCGCTGCTTCACCGCCTCCAGCACCACCATCTTCGGGTCCGTGGGCAGGTTCTCCTGGTTGAGCACCTCGGCCACCGGGCATGTCCACGGGACGGAGTTCGGATCCAGCTTCTGGCGCGAGATGAGGAACTTCACGAACAAGGGGTCCTTCGGCCGCCACTCGTTGCGGCGCAGGCGCCCGTCCAGCTTCAGCGTGTAGCCCAGGGGCGGCTGCAGGTCCTCGCGCGGCTGGTTCTGGCACCACACCGCCATGTACGTCTGGCAGCGCGGCACCGCGGCGCTCCACTGCGAGTTGTTCAGGTAGCGCTTGCAGTCATCCAGCGCGCGCTTCGTCACCTGCTCGGCCGCCTCGCTCGCCTTCGAGCGCGCGCGGCGGAAGTACTCGCTCTCACGCGGAATCTTGCGGAACGACGCCAGGGCCTCCTCGGGCTTGAGGCGCTGCACCAGCTTCTCGCCCGTGGAGAAGTTCTCGTACGCCTCCTTCTCCAGCTTGATGCGGCGGATGAGGGTGTTGGCGTCGGTGTTGATGGGGTCCAGGTCCAGCACTTGCGAGCAGATCTGCTCGGCCTTGGCCCAGTTGGGCGCGCCCAGCTCGCTGGACGCGAAGGAACGACACTCGCTGAGCAGGTCGGCGATCTGCTGAGCGGGGTCCACCTGCACGCCCGGGCCCATGGGACCGTCCGTCTGCGCGGGCGTGGAGGGCAGCATCACCTTCACCACGCCGGCCACGAGCAGCACCGCCACCAGGCCGCCGCCGGCCACCATCAGCTTCTTGCGCCGCGCGGCCTCCGGGTCTCCACCGCCGCTGCCGGCGTCTCGCCGCCGGGTGGGCGGAGGCGCGCCCGCGCCACGCCGCGAGGGCACCGCGGCGTCCTCATGAGGCGCCTCGAAGGTCAGCTCGATGACGCCGAACTGGAGCTGGTCCCCGGGCTGGAGCTCCACCGGCTCCGGGCCCCGCTCCGCGCCGGCCCGGGAGGGCGCGGCCTTGAGCGTCAGCGTGTAGTCGCCGAGCACCACCTCGGTCTGGGGCGTGAGCGCGGTGGGCTCCGCGATGGCCTCGCCATTCACGAAGGTGCCGTTGGCGCTCCCCAGGTCCTCGATGAAGACGGTGCCCGCCTCCGTGAAGACGCGCGCGTGCGTGCGCGACACGCCTCCCTCGGTGAGCAGGATGTCACAGCCCTGCTGGCGGCCCAGCTTCAGCTCGCCGACGACTTCGTGCTCGTTCTCCGTGCCGTCGGGCAGACGGACGACCAGTGTGGCCATGGCGCGTCAGTCCTCGCGGAAGATGCTCATGTTGACGGGGATGCCCTTGCGCTGAAGCTCGTCGTAGAACTTCGGCACGAAGCCCGACGCCACGAAGCGGCCACGCACCTTGTGGTCCTCCGTGAAGCCGTCCTGCTTGTAATAGAAGATGTCCTGGAGCGTGACGATGTCGACCTCCATGCCGGACACCTCCGTGACGTAGCAGATCTTCCGCGTTCCGTCGGAGAAGCGCGTCTGCTGGACGATCATGTGCACGGCGCTGGAGATCTGTTCGCGGATGGCCTTCACCGGCAGGTCCATGCCGGACATGAGCACCATCGTCTCCAGCCGGGCGATGGCGTCGCGAGGCGTGTTGGCGTGCAGCGTGGTGAGCGAGCCGTCGTGGCCCGTGTTCATCGCCTGGAGCATGTCCAGCGTCTCGCCCGAGCGGCACTCACCCACGACGATGCGGTCCGGACGCATGCGCAGGCAGTTCTTCACCAGGTCGCGGATGGTGATGGCGCCCTTGCCTTCCAGGTTGGGCGGCCGGCTCTCCAGTTGCACCCAGTGGTCCTGGGGGAGCTGCAGCTCCGCGGCGTCCTCCACCGTGACGATGCGCTCGTCGTCGGGGATGAAGGCGCTGATGATGTTGAGCGTCGTCGTCTTGCCGGAGCCGGTGCCGCCGGAGATGACGATGTTGCGCCGGGCCTTGACGCACATCTCCAGGAACTCGGCCATCTGCGCCGTCAGCGTCTTGTACTTGATGAGGTCCTGGATCTTCAGCGAGTCCTTCTTGAACTTGCGGATGGTGATGCAGGGCCCCTTCAGCGCCAGCGGCGGGATGATGGCGTTGACGCGGCTGCCGTCCTTGAGGCGCGCGTCCACCAGCGGGCTGGACTCGTCGATGCGCCGGCCGATGGGCGCCACGATCCGCTCGATGACGCCGAGCACCGCCTGGTTCGAGGAGAACGTCTTCTCCGACAGCGTCAGCTTGCCCTTGCGCTCGATGTAGATCTGGTTGGCGTGGTTCACCATGATCTCGCTGATCTCATCCGACGCGAGGAACGCCTCCAGGGGCCCCAGGCCCAGCGCCTCGTTGATGACGTCGGTGAGCAGCTCCTCCCGGTCCACGTCCTCCGGGAGCTCACCATCGGCCTCCATCTGGTCGATGATGTCGCGGATGGCCTTCTCGGTGCGACGCCACAGCTCGTCGTCACCCAGTCGGTCCATGTCCATGCGGCGCAGGTCGAGGTACTCGATGAGCCGGTCGTGGATCTCCTTCTGGAGCCGCGTGTAGCGCTCCACCCGGGGGTCCACCTTCTTCTTGTTCTTCGCCAGCGCGGACGCCATGGACGCGGGCATGCGGCCCGCGGCGGGCTGGGGGGGCGGCGGAGGCGGCGGCTCCTCCTCCTCGTAGGGCTCCTCGTCCTCGTACTGCTCCTCCTCGGGGTAGCCCTCCTCCTCACCCTGGTCGTCGTAGGCCTCTTCCTCCTGGCCCGCGCGCGTCATCGCCGGCCCCGCGTCCTCCAGCGGCTCCACGTTGATGATGTAGTCGCCGATGTAGATCTGGTCCGTCGGCTTGAGCACCTGGGGCGCGGCGATCTTCTTGCCGTTCACGAAGGTGCCGTTCGTGGACTTCATGTCCACGATGATGCACTTGCCATCCTTGGCGACGATGCGGGAGTGGTACTTCGAGACATTGCCCTTCGCGAGCATGATGTCATTGCCGGGCAGCCGACCGATGGTGATCTCCGGCTTGTGGTACTCACGCTGCTCGGTCCCGCCGCCCTTTTCCGCGAGGGTGATCAAAAACATGGGGCCGATGCTACCAAGCGCCCCTTCCACCTCAAAGCGTCGGGCGCAGCCGAATGCCCGCCCGCAAAGCCGACGGGCCGGCTCCCGCCCCCGGAAGGGAAGGAAACCGGCCCGTGACGAGGCCCTGGTGGGCCCCGGTGCCCCAGGGCGCCGGCGGAGCGGCGCCCGCGGCGTCAGTCGAAGATGTTGAAGTTCACCTCGGACCGGGCCTGCTTGTAGCGGCTCTTCACGTCCTCGATGATGGTGCGGACCTTGTCGGAGTCCGGGTTGACAATGCGCGGCGTGACGAAGATGACCAGCTCGCGCTTGGTCGAGTCGAAGCCGCGGCTCTTGAAGAGCTCGCCGACGATGGGGATGTGACCCAGGCCGGGAATCTTCGACACGGACTTCTGCTCGTCGTGGCTGAACACGCCGGACAGGACGATGGTCTCGCCGTGGCGCACGGTGACGTTCGTCTTCACCTTGCGGGTGCGGAAGCCCGGAATCGTGGACGAGCCACCGAAGGACACCGCGACGGACGTGTCGATTTCGGAGGCCTCGGCCTCGATCTCCGTCTGGATGTTGCCGTTGCGGTCCGCCGTGGGGCGCAGGTTCAGGATGACGCCGTACTTCTTGTACTCGACGGAGAACTGGTTGTTGGTGATGAGCGGAATCGGGACCTCGCCGCCCGCCAGGAACTCCGCCTTCTCACCGCTGGCGCACACCAGCTTGGGCTGCGCGAGCAGACGGCCGTAACCGTCGTTGCCCTGGAAGCCGATGGAGAAGTCCGCGCCCGCCGTCAGGCCCAGGTTGGAGCCGCCCTGGCCGAAGGTGCCCGGGAACAGCTCCTGCGTCACCGTGGCCGCCGCGGACGCCGTGCCCGTGATGTCCAGGGGGTAGCGGATGCCGTAGCGGTCGCGGCTGTTGCGGCGGATCTCGACGAACTGGACCTCCGAGAGGATCATCCGCTTGATGCCGACCACGAGCAGGTTCTCCACCTTCTCGCCGATGGCCTTGGTGATGAGCTCCGCCTTCTGGAGGTCCTGCTGGCTCTCCACCGAGCCCTCCAGGAAGATGGTCGCGCCGACCACGTTGGCCTGCACGTTCTTCAGGCCGCCCTTCTGGAACGCCGCGTTGAGGTTCTGCGCCACCAGCTTCTTGGCGTTGGGGGCGATCTTCACGAACGACTTCACGTTCGGATACAGGCTCACCACCTGCTCGATGCGGTCCGCGTCCTGCGTGGTGTAGGCCTGACCGTCCAGGTAGATGCGGTCGCCCACCATGCGGACGGAGACGCCTTCGATCTCACCCAAGAGGCGCTTGATCTCCGCGATGACGTCGTTGGGGTCCTGCTTGCGCACGTTGATGAGGTAGCTGGTGCGCTGGCCGGTGGACTTCCAGATGAGGAGGGTCGTCTTGCCTTCGGCCTGGCCGGTGACGAGCAGCTGGCCGGAGCCGAGCGTCTTCACGTCGGCGATGGACGGATCGCCGAGGGCCACCTTGCTGAGGCCCGGGATGTTGAGAACCTTCTGGGCGCCCACCCCGAGGCTGAACGTGGTGCCTTCCTGGGCCAGGGCGGAGCCACCGGCAACCAGGGCAACGAGCGCGCCCAGGGCGGCGGCATGCGTGAAGCGTGTGAACATCGTGCGTGTCCCCTCTTCCAAAGTCTCTGCGCCTACAGTCTCTGCGCTAACCCAAGCTTTGTTGCTGCCACCACACCGCCCAGAAGGTCCCGAGCGCGATGGCCACCCCGTAGGGGATGTGTCGCTGCGTGGAGGGAGCCGTCTCCGCGCGTGCCAGGCGAAGACGGACCGCCCAGCGTCGCAGCGCCGCCGCCACCGTGTCCCAGGCCGCCCCCTGCCACAGGAGCGAGACCACCGCCTGGGCCGCGCCCACCAGGGAGATGAACGCGGCGGCCGCCATCGACGCTGGGAACCCCAGCACGGCGCCCACCCCGGCCATCAACTTCACGTC
>NZ_SRLW01000371.1:0-8520 GCF_006518215.1 Myxococcus sp. AB025B | reverse complement strand
CCGCCGAGGCGCCCCCCGGGGCCACGCGTGTCTGGAAGCAGACGCGCGCGGTGGTGGTGCGCCACGCCACGGTGCTGCCCGCCTCCGGCCCGGCCATCGAGGACGGCGCGGTGGCCTGGGTGGACGGCAAGCTGACGGCGGTGGGACGCAACGCCGAGGTCACGAGCCCCCCGGGCGCCGAGGAGGTGGACGGCACCGGCCTCTACGTCACCCCGGGCATCATCGATGCCCACAGCCACCTGGGCGTCTATGCGTCGCCCGACTCCTTCTCCAACTCGGACGGCAACGAGGCCACCGCGCCGGTGACGGCGGAGGTCTCCGCGGAGCACTCGTTCTGGCCGCAGGACCCCGGGCTTCGCCGCGCCGCGGCGGGCGGCGTCACGTCCCTCTTGGTGCTGCCGGGCAGCGCCAACCTGATTGGCGGCCGGGGCTTCCCGGTGAAGCTGCACTTCGGCCGCTCGGCGGCGGAGGTGCGCTTCCCGGGGGCGAAGGACTCGCTGAAGATGGCGTGTGGCGAGAACCCCCGGCGCGTCTACGGCGCGGGGCGCAACATGGCGCCCGCCACCCGCATGGCCAACGTGGCCGGCTACCGACAGGCCTTCGCCCAGGCCCGCGACTACATGGCCAGGCGGGCCGAGTGGACGAAGAAGAAGGAGAAGAGCCCGGACGAGGCGGGGCCGGAGCCGATGCGGGATTTGAAGCTGGAGACGCTCGCGGAGGTGCTGCGCGGCAACATCCTGGTGCAGAACCACTGCTACCGCGCGGACGAGATGGAGGTGATGCTCCAGGTGGCGCAGGAGGCGGGCTACACCATTCGCGCCTTCCACCACGCGCTGGAGGCCTACAAGGTCCGTGACAGCCTGGCCGCCAAGGGCGTGGCGGTGGCGACGTGGGCGGACTGGTGGGGCTTCAAGCTGGAGGCGTGGGACGGCATCCCAGAGAACGCGGGTCTGGTGTCGCAGGCGGGCGGCAAGGCCGTCATCCACTCGGACTCCGCCTATGGCATCCAGCGGCTGAACCAGGAGGCCGGCAAGGCGATGTGGCGCGCGCGGGAGTCGGGCATCCCGATTCCGGAGGACGAGGCGCTGCGCTGGGTGACGCTGAACGCCGCGTGGGTGATGGGCGTGGAGGGCGTCACCGGCTCGCTGGAGCCGGGGAAGATGGCGGACGTGGTGCTGTGGAAGGGCCACCCGCTGAGCGTCTACGCGCGGGCCCAGAAGGTGTGGGCGGACGGCGTGGTGACGTTCGACGCGAGCTCGGGCGCGGTGGAGGCGAGCGACTTCGAGGTGGGCGAGATGGCCCAGGGCCCGGCGAAGCTGGTGGCCGCGTCCGCGCCGGTGCCGTCGCTGACGGACCTGGGCCTCACCGAGCGCTGCGACGTGACGAAGACGCGCGAGTGCGCGCAGCCCCTGGCGCTGGGCGCCGAGGCCTGCACCGTGTTCCAGGGCGTGACGGCCTTCACGGGCGCCGCCTGGGTGAAGGGCGCCACGGTGGTGGTGGACGGCGGCAAGGTCGCGAGCGTGCGCCAGCAGGGCGAGGGCGGCGCGGTGCCTTCGGGGTGCCGCACGGTGGACGGCAAGGGCCGCGTGCTGACGCCGGGCCTGGTGGACCCGCTCACGCAGCTCGGACTGGTGGAGGTGGGCGCGGAGGTGTCGACGCAGGACGACGGGCTGCGCGGCGAGGCGAACAAGCGCGACGTGCGCGCGGCGCTGGTGTCCGCGGAGGACGTCAACCCCGTGTCCGCCGCGTTCGCGGTGGCGCGGCTGGGCGGCGTCACCAGCGCGCTGACGGTGCAGCACGGCGGGCTCATCTCGGGACAGAGCGCGCTCGTGTCGACGGACGGCGCGGTTCGACGCACGCCGCTGGCGATGCACATCAGTTTGGGCATCGGCGGGCGGGACGCGGTGTCGGGCTCGCGGGCGCTGGTGATGGAGCGGCTGCGCGAGGTGCTGTCGGACGCGCGCGAGTACGGCCGGCGCAAGGGTGACTTCGAGCAGCGGCGCATGCGCGACGTGGGCGCGAGCCGGCTGGACCTGGAGGCGCTGCAGCCGGTGCTCGCGGGCAAGTTGCCGGTGGTGATGGTGGCGCAGAAGGCGTCGGACATCCGGGCGGCGCTGACGCTCGCGCGCGAGTACAACCTCAAGCTCGTCATCGCCGGGGCCAGCGAGGCGTGGCTCGTGGCGAAGGAGCTGGCGGACGCGAAGGTGCCGGTGATTCTGCAGCCCACGCAGAACCTGCCGCTGGACTTCGACCGGCTCAACAGCCGACTGGACGCGTCGGCGCTGCTGGGCGCGGCGGGCGTGAAGGTGCTGTTCTCCGTGCTGGGCGAGCCCGGCATGGTGCGCACGCTGGCGCAGGAGGCGGGCAACGCGGTGGCCTGGGGCCTGCCGCACACCGAGGCGCTCAAGGCGATGACGTCGAACGTCGCGGACGCGCTCGAGCTGCCGGTGGGGCGGCTTGCCCCGGGCGCGACGGCGGACGTGGTGCTGTGGAACGGAGACCCGCTGGAGTCGGCCACGCGGCCTTTGGGCATGTGGCTGGCGGGACGGCAGGTGCCGCTGGTCAGCCGTCAGCAGGCGCTCTTCGAGAAGCACCGCGCGCTGCCCGCGAAGTAGCGCGGGACGTTCGCTGAAATTAACCACGCGGCGACCGTCCCCCGAGGAGGACGGCCGCCGCGTGCCTTCATCGGGACACGAGGCGCGGGCCCGACTCAGTTCCCTTCATAGATGCCGATGACCCCCGCCACCCACTTCTTGGTGGTGGAGTCCTGGTAGCCCAGGAAGGACACCAGCATCCGCCGGCCACTGCCGGAAGCATCCGCCTGGATGTCGCTCACCCGGGACATGCCGTAGCGGCGACCGAACACGTCCAGGCCATAGTTGGTGATGTTGCCGCCCTTGACGCGCGACAGACCGCCGCCCCACGACGCGCCCGTCCAGATGCTGCCGTCGGACGGGTCCTTGCCGAGCGCGGACAGGTACTTGTCCACCAGCCCCGAGCCCTTGCCCAGGTGGCCCAGCACCGTGCCGTTCGCGTCGATGCGCACCAGGCCGTTGCTGAAGGAACTCAGCCACACCGTGCCGTCGTTGGCCACCACCGCGCCGGAGATGTTGTCCGGCACGCGCTCGGCGGGCGTGGAGTACTCCGGCTTCGCGTCCGGCCACAGGTCCAGCTTGTTGCTGGAGTCGTTCTCCGAGCCCGTCTGCGCGCGCCAGAAGTTGCCGCCCAGCGTGCCGTAGCGGAAGCGCGTGGTGCGGTCCGAGCCGCCGAACCAGACGTCGCCGCCCGGGTCCACCGCCACGCCGTAGTACGCGTCCGTCAGGAGAATCACCCGGCCGTTGGCGTCCAGCGCGTTGACGTGCGGGTGCACGTGCTCGAACACGCCGGTGCAGTTGAGCTGGCCGTTGCACATGGGCGCGCCGTTGAACTCCGCGTTGCCGCGCGCGAAGCCGTGGTTGCCGCCGAACCAGATGCTGTTGGTGCGCTTGTCGTAGCGCAGCCGCAGGATGTTGCAGAGCTTCTCGCGCCCGCGGGGCTCCGCGGCCACCACGTTGGGGCCGGAGAAGATGTCGTAGTGGATGACGTCCAGCGTGCCGTCGCCGTTGAGCGACACCTTGTCCGCGTCACCGCTCTTGTAGCGCGCGGGGTCGGGGCTGGGGCCGTCCCAGTTGTTCTCGCAGTGCTCGGAGCCCTTGCCGGGCATGCCCTCGTAGCCGACGAAGACGGTGCCCGCCTTGCCGCCCGCCACGGAGATGACCTTCAGGTACTTGGCGCCCGGCGGCGTGCTGCCGTCGTCCATGTACCCGTACGGACGCAGGCCGTCCTCCATGCCGTAGCGCACGAAGCGCTCCGCGCCGCGCTTGAGCAGGAACAGGCCCTCCTCGCCGCCGGCCACCCAGACGTTGCCCGCCTCGTCGGCGCTCACGCCGTACACGGTGAGCGGGCCGCCCTGGTCCGCGCCGTAGAAGCGCCAGCCCGGCGCCGAGGGCAGCGGGGGAATCTCCGCGTCCGCGCGCGGGTCCGGCGTCGTCGGGCCGCCACCGCCGTCCGGCGTGCCGGCATCCGGCTCGGTGGGCTCGCCACCCCCGCCGTCCGGCGTGCCGGCATCCGGCTCGGTGGGCTCACCGCCCCCGCCGTCCGGCGTGCCCGCGTCCGTCCCATCCGAGGGGCCCGGACGCTCGGGCGGAGGGCCCGGGTCGTCCATGCCTGGGTTGTCCTGCTGCGACTCGTCGCTGCTCTTGGAGTCGCAACCCGCCACGGTCCACATCGCGCCCGCCATGAAGAGCGCACCCGCCCAGCGCCATCCCCGCGTCATCCGCATCCACCCCGCGAAACCCGGACCGCCCCGGATGGGCGACCGTCGTCCGGGCACCTGCATCGCAAGGCCGATGCCAGGGTTTACCGCCGCGCCAAGCCGCCCTTCGTCCGCTCCCGGACAGCGGGTGGGCAATCGGCTGCCCTGCCAGGGCAAGTCGCTGTCCCGAAGACCCCAGCAAACGTGCTAGTGGCTTGCCTCCATGGGTGGGAACGACGCGCGAGGTCGCACACCGCTGTCCCTGGTGGGCCAGGAGCCGGACCTCCTCTTCTACACGCGGCAGGCGGCCGAGCACGGCGCGCCAGTGTTGGTCCTGGGCGCCGCCAACGGCCGGGTGGTCTGGGCCCTGGCCGAGCACGGCTACACCGCGGTGGGCGTGGACCCCTCCGAGGTGATGATCCGCTCCGCCGAGGAGCGCCGCGCCTCGGAGCCCGCGGAGGTCTCCAACCGCGCCCGCTTCCTCGTCGCGGACCCGCGAGCGCTCCGGATGCCGGACCGCTTCCCGCTGGTGCTCGCCCCCCAGCACGCGCTGGGGTTGATGCCGGGCAATGATGATTTGGAGGCGTTCCTCGCGACGGTGCGCCACCACCTCACGCCCGACGGCACCTTCGTCTACGACGTGCTCAACACGCCGCGCGAGCCGGTGCTCCCGCGCGATGATGAAGAGCCCAACGCGGGCCTGGAGCCGCGCCGCCCGCTGTTCGCCCTGCACCTGCGCGAGCGCAAGCAGCCGGGCGTGCCCAGCCCCATCCGCCGGCTCAAGCTGCGGCACTTCTCGCCCCAGGAGCTGGACAGCGCCCTCACCGCCGCGGGCTTCATCCCGCGCGAGCGCTACGGGCGCTTCGACGGCAAGCCCTTCGACCTGGAGGACTCGCGCCACATCGGCGTCGCGGGGCCGTGAGCCCCACGGCTACTTCTCGAAGCGGTAGCCCAGGCCCCGGACGGTGACGAAGTGGCGCGGCTCCTCGGGGTTCGGCTCGAACTTCAGCCGCAGCTGGCGCATGAAGTTGTCCACGGTGCGCGCGCTGCCCTCGTAGTGGTAGCCCCACGCGCCGGACAGGAGCTCCTCGCGGGTGAAGGTGCGCTCCGGGTGCGCCAGGAAGTGCGCCAGCAGCTTGAACTCCTGCGCCGTCAGCTCCACGGCCGCGCCGCCCCGGGCCACGGTGCGCGCGTTCATGTCCACGCTGACGTCGCCGAACGTCACCGGCGGCGCGCCCCCCGGCGTCGGGTAGCGCCGGCGCAGCACGGCCTTGATGCGCGCCAGCAGCTCCTGGAGGCCGAAGGGCTTCACCACGTAGTCGTCCGCGCCCAGGTTGAGCCCGAGAATCTTGTCGGTCTCCATGCCCTTGGCGGAGAGGACGACCACGGGCGTGTCCCGGCCGCGCTGGCGCAGCTCCTTGAGCAGCTCGAAGCCGTTGAGCTCCGGGAGCATCAGGTCCAGCACCATCAGGTCCGGGTTGTCGTCCAGCGCGCGCTGCAGGCCGGTGCGGCCGTCCTGGGCCTGGAGCACCTCATAGCCCTCGAAGCGCAGGTTCATGGAGAGGCCGGTGAGGATGGACAAGTCATCCTCCACCACCAGGATGCGCCGCGTCGTGTCGCTCATGCCTTCTGCACCGGAAGGTGGATGGTGAACCGGCTGCCACGGCCCAGCTCGCTCTTCACGGTGATGCTGCCGCCGTGGGCCTCGATGATACGCCGGGCGATGGCCAGTCCCAGCCCGCTGCCCTCCGTCTTTCGCGTCAGCAGGTTGTCCACCCGGTAGAAGCGCTCGAAGATGCGCTTGCGTTCCTTCGGAGCGATTCCCACGCCGTTGTCCTCCACCGTCAAGTCAATCCACCGGCCGGAGCGGTGCGCGCTCAGCTGGATGCGCCGGTCCGCCGGCCCGCTGTACTTGTAGGCATTCTGCAGCAGGTTGAGCAGCGCGCCCGCGACGGCTTCCTTGTCCACGTCCACGCGCGGCAGGTCGCCGGCCACGTCCACCTTCAGGTCCACGCCGCCCTCCAGCCGCTGGGCGCGGAAGGCGGACACGGCGGTGTCCACCACGTCCATCACCGGCAGGGGCTCGCGCTGGTACACCTTGCGTCCGCCCTCGATGCGCGACCAGTCCAGCACCCGCTCGATGAAGACGGACAGCCGCTCCGTCTCGCGCGTCAGCAGGGTGAGGACCTCCTGCATCTGCGCGGGGTCCTTGAGGCGTCCCAGGGCGAGCGTCTCGATGAACATGCGGATGGAGGTGAGCGGCGTGCGCAGCTCGTGGCTCACCAGGGACACGAAGTCCGTCTTCATGCGCGACAGCCGCGCCTCGCGGTACAGCACGCGGCCGGTGTAGACGACGCCGAAGGTGAGCGTCAGGTAGAAGAGCCCCAAGAGCACGCCGTACACCGCGCGGTTGCGCGTGGAGGCGCGGGCCACCGGGTCCTCGCCGGTGGGCAGCACCACCAGCCGGAAGTCCTGCAGGGGCGGGGACAGCACGCGCTCGGCGAGCACCTGCGGCCCCAGCGCGCTGGCGCGGGCCTGGGCCACCTCCGACACGAGCTTGCCCATGAGGCCGCCCTCGCCGGAGGACTCGCGGGGCACGGGCATCAGGCCGAAGCGCACTGGCTCGCTGGACACGGCGCGTGGCTCCACCTGCTCCGTCATCAGCGTCTCCAGCGCTCGCACGGACAGGCGGACGCCGCGCACGACGGCGCCGTCACGCTCGGCCACGACGACGACGGAGCGTCCACCGGTGGACAGGGAGAAGAAGGTGGGCGCCTCGGGGAGCGAGCCGACCTCTGGCAGCACGGTGCCCAGGGCCTCGGCGAGCTGGGGGTCCTCGGTGATGGCGCGACCGCCCTCCAGTTGGAAGGTGCCGTCGGGCTCGGAGAGGATGCGGCCGTCGGTGGCCTCCAGGCGCAGGGTGCCGGCCTCCTGCTCCAGCCGGGCCTCGGCGAGCTGCCGGGGCAGCTCCTGGGAGAGCGTCTCCAGCGTCCCGCGCCAGGCGGACTCCAGGCGCTTCTCCACCGCGGCGCGCTCGTTGATGATGGCCACCACGCCGAAGCCGGACAGGCCGGCGGAGGGCAGCACCACCAGGATGATGAGCAGGGCGAAGGTGCGCCGGAAGCTCAGGATGACGGAGGACGAACGGGACACGTCCCACTCCTTTACTCCCACCCGGTGCGACACGCTCGGGCGTTTCGTCCTGGGGGGCGGCGAGGCCGTCTGTCCGGCACCCGGAGGCCGCCCCGGGAGGCCATCGACTTCGCGGGGTGTCTGGTGCAAGCATGCCAGGCTCGCGGGGGAGGCGAGCGACCAGGGCCGGGCGTGTCCTCCCCTCCGACACAGCGCGGCAACTTCCGACGATGAGGCACGGTGGGTGGGGTCCCGTCGGGGGACGCGAGAGGAGACTTCATGAAGCGGCATCTTCTGGCCGGGGTCCTGGCGGCGGCGCTCGGGCTGTGTGCGTGCGAGGACCGCTCCACGGGAGCGGCGTGGACCAACGCCTCGGGCTCGGTGGCGCTCAGCCGGGACGACGCCTTCCTGTACGTGGTGGACGCGGACACCGGCGTGCTCGCCGTGGTGGAGACCGCGAGCGGACAGAAGGTGGGCGAGGTGAAGGTGGGCGCGGGGCCGGAGCGGGTGGTGGTGGGCCCGGACGACACCGTCTACGTCTCCAACCGCGGGGCCCGCAGCGTGTCCGTCATCCGCCGGGGTGACTGGAACGAGGCCGCGCGGGTGGCGGTGGGCGTGGAGCCGATGGGGCTGACGGTGTCTCCCAACGGGGACACGCTCTACGTGGTGAACAGCACGGCGCTGGACTCCTCGGTGTACGGCACGCTGATGGCGGTGGACACGCGCACGTTGGAGGTGCGCTGGGAGCTGCCGGTGGGCGAGGAGCCGCGCGGTGTCGCGCTGGTGGATGGTGGACGCAGGGCGCTGGTCAGCTTGTTCCGGCACGCGGACCTGGTGACGGTGGACCTGTCGGACGCGCACCAGCCGCGCATGCAGCGCGAGGGCACGGACCTGTACGCGCGGGCGAACACGCGGCAGGGCGTGGTGGCGGATGAGCCGATTCCCTTCCCTTCGTCGGACGTGCTGTTCCGTCCGCGAGGCATGGCGGACGTGGTGGTGGCACCGGACGGCGCGCGGGCCTTCGCGCCGACGTTGTGGGCGCGCGAGGACTCGCTCACGAGTGACGGGCGGGGGCCTGGGGGGTCGCTCTATGG
>NZ_SRLW01000370.1:0-8616 GCF_006518215.1 Myxococcus sp. AB025B | reverse complement strand
GTCCCGGCCGGTGGAGGTGGAGGACGTGAGCTTCCGCGTGGCGCGTCAGCCGGTGGGCGCGGGGCTGGAGCTGGTGCTCGCGCGGGACGAGAGCACGGAGGCGTCGCGCTTCACCACGGCGGTGGTGCTCATCGTCGGGCTGGGGTTGTTCACGGCGCTGGCGGCCGGCGGCATCATCTTCCTGTTGGTGCGGCGGATGACGGGCCCCCTGCGGGAGCTGACGGCGGCGGCGGCGCGGGTGGTGGCGGAGGGCGACTTCCGGGGCACGCTGGAGGTGCACTCTCGGGATGAGATTGGTCAGCTGGCATCGTCCTTCGCGGAGATGATGGTGCGGCTGCGCTCGCTGCTGATGGCGCTGAAGGGCTCGGCGGAGCAGCTGGAGGCCGCGGCGTCGCAGCTCACCGACTCCGCGACGGTGCAGAACGAGGCGGTGTCCCAGCAGGCGGTGGCGCTGCATGAGACGCAGCTGGCGGCGCAGCAGCTCCAGGAGAGCTCGCGCGCGGCGGCCAAGCGGGTGGAGACGATTCAGCGCGAGGCGGAGAAGGCGAGCGGCTTCGGTCAGGCGGGCGAGGCGGCGGTGTCCGGCAGCGTGGGCGGGCTCACGCACATCCGCTCGCACGTCGAGCAGATCGGCCGCACCATCTCCGAGCTGCATCAGCGCACGCGGCTGGTGGGCGACATCACCCGCACGGTGAAGGACCTGGCGGACCAGTCCAACGTGCTCGCGCTCAACGCGTCCATCGAGGCGGCGCGCAGCGGGGACCAGGGCCGGGCGTTCTCGGTGGTGGCGCGCAACATGCGCTCACTGGCGGACCAGTCCGCGGGCGCGACGACGCGGGTGCAGAGCATCCTGGGCGACATCGGCCGGGCCATCTCGGACGCGGTGCGCATCAGCGAGGGCGGCGCGCGCGAGGTGGAGGGCGGCCTGGAGCAGGTGCGCGCGGCGGGAGAGAGCCTGCGCTCGCTGGCGGGCATCATCCAGAGCAATGGTCAGACGGTGAAGAGCATCTCGGACGCCGTGCGCCAGCAGGACGCGGGCATCGCGGAGCTGTTCGCCGCGCTCAGCTCCATGGCGGACGTGGCGGACCAGATTGTCGACCGCATGGCGGAGAGCGAGCAGGCCGCCATCCAGCTCTCCGCCGCGTCGGGCGAGCTCTCCGCCATCGTCGGCCGCTACCAGATTTGAGGGGCCCGCAGGCCCGTCGAGCGGCTCGTCCCCCTGTGGGCTGCTCCGTGCGTCGAGGCGGGAGGCCGCTGATGGGCGGGACGAGGAGCGGCTCACCCCCACCACTCGCAACTGGAGGCGTGGTGCTCCGCTTGGCGAGGCGCGGGCGGGCCGCGTGAGGCGCGACGGCCCCCGTGCGTGAACGAGGGGCCGAGGCGCGGGCGCTCAGCCCAGCTCGCCGCCGTCGATGGCGTGCGCGGCGCCCGTGATGGCGCCCGCGGCGTCCGAGGCGAGGAACAGGCACAGCGCGGCCACCTCCTCCGGCTGGACGATGCGGCCCATGGCGTTCATCGACGCGAGCGCCTCGCGCGCCTGCTCTCCGCTGCGGCCCGTCGTCTGGGTGATGGCCGCCGTGGCGTTGGAGAACATGTCCGTCTCCACCCAGCCCGGGTTCACCGCGTTCACGGTGATGTTCTTCTTGGCGTACTCCACCGCCAGCGCGCGCGTCAGGCCCAGGAGGGCGTGCTTGGAGGCGCAGTACGCGGACGTGTACTTCATGCCGCGCACCGCGGCCATGGAGCCGATGTTGATGACGCGGCCGCCGCCCTCCTTGGCCATGGCGGGCATCAGCTCCCGGCAGAGGATGAAGGGCGCCGTCACGTTGATGGCCATCACCCGCGCTAGGTCTTCGGTGCGCGTCTTGGTGAGCGGCGCGGACACGGTGATGCCCGCGTTGTTCACCAGCACCCGGGGCGTGCCCTCCGCGAGGATGGTCTTCGTCGCGGCCATCAGCGCGTCCTCGCTCGCCACGTCCACGACGAGCGGCCGGACGCCCTCGCCGCCCTCCTTCGCGAGCGCCTCGAGGGCATCCGCCGCACGGGCCAGGGCCCAGACGCGATAGCCCTCACGCGCGAAGGACAGCGCCACGGCGCGGCCGATGCCCCGGCTCGCACCCGTCACCACCACGGTCTTCTGGGTCGTCGTCATGGCGCGCGAGCCTAGCGCCCCCGGCGTCGGCAGGGGGCACGTCTTCACCTGCGTTTCGCAGCCCGTCAGTGCCAACAAGCCCTCGCCCCGTTTGACGCTCCCCGAGGCGGGCACTAGGACGGCGCCATGGCACGTGCGGACATCACGGACTTGTTCCGGCTCGACGACCTGCTGTCCCCCGAGGAGAAGGCCGCGCGCGACACCGTGGCCGCCTTCGTGGACCGCGAGGTGCTCCCCATCATCGGCGGACACTTCCGCGACGGCACCTTCCCCGTGCACCTCATCCCCCAGCTCGCGGAGATGGGTGTGCTGGGCGCGAACCTGCACGGCCACGGCTGTGCGGGGATGAACACCGTCAGCTACGGCCTCATCCTCCAGGAGCTGGAGCGCGGTGACTCGGGGCTGCGCTCCTTCGCGTCCGTGCAGGGCTCGCTGTGCATGTTCCCCATCCACGCGTACGGCAGCGACGAGCAGAAGGAGCGCTTCCTGCCGGCCATGGCGCGAGGCAGGGCCATCGGCTGCTTCGGTCTCACCGAGCCCGACTTCGGCTCCAACCCCGGCGGCATGCGCACCCGCGCGCGCAAGGACGGCGACGGCTACGTCCTCAACGGCACCAAGACGTGGATTACGAATGGCGCCATCGCCGACGTGGCCATCGTCTGGGCGAAGACGGACGACGGCGGCCCCGAGTCCGTCCGCGGCTTCCTCGTGGAGAAGGGCATGCCCGGCTTCAGCGCGCGGGACATCCCCGGCAAGTTCTCCCTGCGCGCGTCGATTACCAGCGAGCTGTCCTTCCAGGACGTGCGAGTCCCCGCGCGCAACGTGCTGCCCGGCGTGGTGGGCCTGCGCGGTCCGCTGTCGTGCCTCAACAACGCGCGGCTGGGCATCGCCTTCGCCGTCACCGGCGCCGCCATCGCGTGCTTCGAGGGGGCTCGCGAGTACGCGCTGTCACGCGCGTCGTTCCACGGCAAGCCCGTGGCCGGCTACCAGCTCACGCAGGAGAAGCTGGCGGACATGCTCCAGGACATCGTGAAGGCGCAGCTGGTGGGCCTGCGCGTGGCGCGCCTCAAGGACGAGGGCAAGGTGACGCCCGTCATGGTGAGCCTGGCCAAGCGCAACAACGTGAAGAGCGCGCTGGAGATTGCCCGCGTCGCGCGGAGCATCTACGGCGCCAATGGCATCACCGACGCGTACCCGCCCGTGCGCCACATGCTGAATCTCGAATCGGTCTTCACCTACGAGGGCACCCACGAGGTGCACACGCTGGTGTTGGGCAAGGCCATCACCGGCCTCGACGCGTTCGACTGAAAGGCCTCCGCGCCAGGCGCCTCCCCTCGTTCCGTTGGGAAGAGGGGAGGGCCTCGTGCGCTCCGCGGGGGCCTGACGTCAGCCCGGGTTCTCGCTGTCCTCGGGCTTGGGCGTCTCGGCGGACGCCTCGGCCTCGGCGGGGGGCGCCTCGGGGGCGGCCTCGGCCTCGGGCTCGTCGGAGACCTCGGGCGCGGTGCCAGCGGCCTCCGCCGCCTGCTGCGCCTTGAGCTCCTCGTCGTTCATGAAGCCGATGGGGCTGTCCTTCCGGTTGAGGAAGCGCACCGCCTTCTTCGAGAGCGCGAACATCTGCTCGGCCGCCGCGGCCGGCACCAGCGCGTGCTCGATTTGCGCGGGGTCCGGACGCTCCACCACGCCGAGCTCGCCGTCCTCCAGCCGCTTGGCCTGCTCCGGCGTCAGCTCCATCCGGCGCAGCTTGCCCTTGCGGGTCATGAAGTAGAACGCCGTCTCGCCCGGCTCCTGGGCCACCTGCGAGCCCATCACCAGCTCGCGCAGCGCCTTGTCCAGCTCCACCTGACGCTTGGACTCCGCGCGCTGGTAGGCCTTGGAGCCCGGCATGGGGGGCAGCTTCGGGATGGGCCGCTCGGGCGGAGCGGAGGAGGACGGCCGGCCGTGCTGGGGCGCGCCGCCGCCGCTGGGACGGAACGAGCCGCCGCCACCGGGACGGAACGAGCCGCCGCCACCGGGACGACCGCCACCCGGCCTGCCACCGCCGCCACCGGGACGACCGCCACCCTCGCGGGGAGGCCGCTCCTCACTCCGCGCCGGAGGACCCCCGGATGTCCGGTGGTCATCACGTCGGGGTGGGGGACGGTTTCCGCCTGGACGTCCGCCGTCCTGGGACGAGGGCCTCCGGGCTTCCGCCTGGCTGGCCGCCGTATCAGCCTTCTTGGACTGTTCCTCGGTGACGAGGCCCGCCTTCAACAACTTGTCGCGCAGGTTCTGCATGAGATGGGCGTTCTATCCCTTGCACGGCCGCACGCAAGCCGCAGCTTGCCGCTCCTGTACGCGCCACGTAACTTGCCGCCCCCGTGGTACCCCCTCCGGAGGAGTCGTGAGCCGTTCGAAGAAGTCCGCCTTCATCCTCGCCGTGGCACTGGCGGCCTCGGGCTGCTCGGACCCGGTCGACAAGGCGGCCAAGGCCCGCATCTTCTCCCCCGAGGACCCGCCCAAGGTGGTGGCCTCCGCCCAGCAGAAGCTGCCCCCGGAGGATGTCGCGGACAACCCGCAGGTGGCGCGCCGCATCCTCGGCATGGACGCCGCCGAGGTGACCGAGAGGCTGGGGCCCCACCGCTACCAGGCCACCCTGGGCTACGAGTGGACCTCCGCCGAGTCCAACCCGGTGAAGCTCACCGAGACGCGCACCTTCCGCGCGGGCGCGGGCGGGGTCAGCGGGGACTTCCACGGCGTGCTGGAGAACTCCCGGGACCAGGGCCTGGAGGTGATGCGCATCGCGGGGCAGGTGTTCGCCCGCAACCGGTATGGCCCGTTCCGTCAGCGGCTGCGCGACCGCGGCATGGCCGAGCGCACCCGGGCGGAGCTGACCGGCGCCATCCGCGACTTCGACAGCCTGTTCCAGGGGCGGCTCAAGCTGTCGCCCCAGGGCACGGTCACCTACGAGGGGCGCACGGCGTGGCGCTACCAGGTGACGCTGGCTCCCGCCTCGGAAGGGGATGCCTCCCGGCCGCTGCCGGCGCTGCTGCAGCCCAAGAACGGGGCGGACGAGACGACGCGTCGCCGGGGGAACTTCTTCGCCCACCGGCTGCCGCGCTCGCTGGACGGCGAGGTGCTGGTGGACGCGGCCACGTCGGTGGTCCTCAAGGCGCGGCTGGACGGGCGCATCGGCGTGCCGTCGGACAAGACGCCCGAGGCGGCGGAGCTGCGCATGACGCTGGAGGCGGCCCTGACCGAGGTGGGCAAGGACCAGAAGCTGGCGCCTCCCGAGAGCTTCCTGCCCGACGCGGACAAGCCGCAGGGTATCGCCGACGCGTTGGACCGCTTCGGCATCGAGCGCGCCAAGCCCGAGGGCGCCAAGGGCTCGACGGCCGGTGAGGCTCCTCCGGAGCCCGAGGACGAGGGCGGCGGCGAGTAGCCTGCTGCGGGGCGTTCCCGCCGCCCGAGGATGGGGCGGCGGCGAGTCGCCCCGTGTGAGGCGTCCTCGTCGCCCGAGGACGATGGTGGCGGCGAGTCGCCCCGAGCGGGGCTTCCCGTGACGCCCCTTTGAAGTCGCTGGACGGCCTGGGCGTGGAGGCGGGTGACGCCTCCGCCTGGGCCCGGTTCGAGGGGATCGCCGCACCCAGACAGTCGCGTCATGGGGCCCCTCCTCTCCGCCGTTTCGACGTCCGCCCGCCTGCCCTGACGGCTCCGCCCGGACGCCCGCGTCAGGGCCACGCTGAATCGCCTCAACCCACTGTTTTCACTCGGGTTCCTCCGTGGCGTGTGGCTTGCTCTCCCGCAGGGCCATGCGTCGTCTCCGCCCCCTCCTGGCCTGTCTCTGCGGGCTGCTCGCGTCCCGCGTCCAGGCGCAGCCCCCTGCCCGGAGCCTGGGCGTCACCGTGTTCCCGGTGGGCGCCTACGTCCTGTCGGACACGGAGGGCGGGCGCGAGGCGGGCTACAGCGCGGGACTGGCCTGGAGCTATCGCCGGGAGGCGTCCCTCCTCGAGGTGGGCGGCCACGTGGCCTCCAGTCGACAGCTCACCGAGGCGACGCCCATGTCCCTGCGAATCACGCCCCCGGGGCCCCGACGGGTCCGTCCCTACCTGGGCCTCGGGCTGAGCTTCATGGTGGCCCACGCGCTCCGGGAGGAGGGGGCGACGCGCTCCCTCCAACTGGGGGCGGAGCTGTGCGGGGGCCTGGACGTGGAGCTGGGCCGGGGACTCTTCCTCTCCGCCGAGGCCCGCTACCAGAACTTCTCCGCCACCGGCTCCCCGTTCGCCGGGGAGCGACAGGCGCTCTCGTCCGGATTCCTGGGGCTGGGAATGCACCTGTAGGCGCCTCGCGCTACAGGGCGGGCCCAACCTGTTGGAAGAAAATTTGCGCTGACTCTTGCGTCCTCTACAATCCTCGTCGGTTGCGGCCCAGACGCGTCCGACATGCTCGGAAGTTCAGTGGGCTGTACAGCAAGGGAGCGGAGATGGAGCGCAAGGTCGGGAGTAGCACGGTGACGGCCAAGGAGGTCAAGGCGGCGCTGGAGAAGACGCGCACGCTGTCGGCCGAGGAGGAGAAGGTGCTGCGCATGCGGCACGGCGCCGACGCTTCCAGCACGCGGGCTCCGCTGCCGCGCGCCGCCGGGGACAACGAGGAGCTGGGTGACGAGCTGCTCTTCATCGAGATGCAGCTGATGAAGGCCATGCGCGCCCGGGCCGCGGCCAAGACGCCCGCCACGAAGGCGGCGGCGCCCGCCGCGCCTCGCGCTCGCGAGACGGCCGCCAACCCGACGAAGGACAAGATTGTCCGGGCGCTGCGCAAGAAGAAGTAGTCGCCCGCGCGGTCACCCCTACCGGTTGAGGATGGCCACGAGGCGCTCTCCCGCCTCGGGCAGCGCCAGCGGCGTGCCCGAGATTTCCGTGGCCAGTCCCTCCGCGTCATCCGTTCCACCCCGCGCGTACAGCCCCTTCAGCCAGGCGGCGGCGGGCGGGTTGCGCCAGAAGTCCTCGTTGAAGCGCTCGGTGAGGCGCCCGGTGAGCCGGGCCTCCAGCGCCCACGCTCGCAGGTAGTGCGCCACGTAGAGCTGCGGGTCCACGTCGGACAGGAAGAAGCCGGGATGTGGCTCGGCGAAGAGGGCGCGGCGCTGGCCGTCGGCGTACTCGTCCGCGCGCTCGGTGGATGCGCCCTTCTGGCTCAGGGACAGCTCGTAGGACAGCTTCGCGCAGTGGCGCCGCAGCACGGCCAGGGCCTGGAACGCGGCCAGCCTCGCCGTGTCGCGCGCGAGCACCGCGCCCAGCCCCAGGTAGCGCTTGAGCCACTCGGGGGACAAGAGCAGGCGCTCGAAGACGGCGGCGTGGGCCTCGGTGATGCCCGCGTCGCCCAGGCGGCGCAGCTCCATGGGCAGCGTCGCGGACACGTGCGCACGGTGCTGCGCGTGGCCCAGCTCGTGGAGCAGGCTGCCCAGCGCGTCCAGTCCGCCGCGCGGCTGGAGCACCAGGCGGACGTCGTCCGGCACGCGCACGGTGACGACGAAGGGGCGCGAGGACTTGCCGGGGCGGTCCTCCTCGTCCAGCCGGATGCGGCCGTCCGCGTGCGGCGTGAAGCCCCACTCGCCGAGCCAGCGCACCACGGCGGGCCATGCGTCCTCGCGGCGCAGGTGCTCGTCCATCCAGGGCGCCAGCAGCGCGGCCTGCACGTCGTGTCGGCGCGCGTCGCCGCCGGGCAGGGGCCTGAGCAGCGGGTCCACCTTCTTGAGCACGTACGCGAGCACGTCGCGGTACGCGTCCTCCGTTCGCCGGAGCGTCTGGTCCGCGGCCTTGGCGAGGTCGGCGTAGGGGATGCCGGTGACGTCCTGGCGCAGCGTGGGGTAGTCGGTGGCGCCCAGTCGCTCGGCGGCGTGGAGGGCGGCGTCGCGGCGGTCTCCGTAGAGGCCGCGCTGCTCCCAGAGGAAGTTGCCCACGGCGCGCTCCAGTCCGGCGCGGCGCGCGCGGCGGGGCTCGCGGGGGAGGCGGCCGAGGGCCTCCGTGAAGGCGTAGGTCTGGTCGTCGACGGTGAGCACCGCCTTGCCCTCCAGGTCGGCCACGGCCCGGGCGGCGCGGGCGGCGAGCGCCTCCTCGACGTGGGTGGCCACCAGCTCGCGCAACAGCTGGATGCGGCGCACCGCGAGGGTGTCCTCCTTGGCGCGGGCCTTGGCGAGCGCCTCGTTGGCGGCGATGAAGGTGTCCGGGGAGGACAGCTCGGGGAAGGAGGCGTGGAGGCTGGGGGGCTCGGAGGAGAGCCCGGCGCCGTGGCGATATTGGTGCGTGGCCAACTCGGCGAGGAAGTCGTCCAGCCGCGTACGCACCGAGTGAAGGGGGCGGTCCATGGGGCCGCGCAAGCTACCAGGGGACGTGCTCGCCCGGGGGGAACAGGTGAGGGGCCCTGGTGGCCCGTGGACCTGGCGGGTGGGCCTTGTGGTGGGCCGCGCCTTTCTGTAGCGAGCGGACTGGAAG
>NZ_SRLW01000036.1:0-46288 GCF_006518215.1 Myxococcus sp. AB025B | reverse complement strand
CCTCCACCTCCACCTCCGCCGACATGGTGGTTGTTCTTCGCGGAGCCCTCACAGGCGGCCACGCCAGCGCAAAGAAGAAGGATGCTCACGGAGCGAAGGAGCGTCATGTCCCTGGCTACTCCCGAGGCCGAAAATACTTTCCTGCCCGAAGGGACACGGCCGACGGTACTCTCGCCGACACCGCATGACCGCCTTGCTCTGCGCGCTCTCCCTCGTCGTCCTGACCCAGTCCCCGGTGGTGTCGGTTTCCTTCGACCTTCGCGCGCTCCCCGAGCAGGACTATCGGCGGTGGGACGGCGTGGAGCTGGAGCGGAAGGTGGCCCTGCGGCTGATTCAGGAGGGCTTCGCGGTCGTCTCCCCACGCGGCCCGGCCCAGCTTCGGCTGCGCGCGAGCCGGACTCCCGATGGACTGTTGCTGGAGGCCGTCGGACCGCGGCAACGCGTGGAACAACGTGTGCGCGTGGGCCGGGGCTCCATCGCGGAGCTCCATCTGGAGGTCGCGCAGAAGCTCGCCGAGATGACACGCGCGGTGCAGCCCGAGCCGGAGCCTGAGCCGTCCCCGCCCGAGCCGGTGCTCCAGCCTCCCGTGGAGGTGGCCGCTGCCCCGCCGGTGCACGCATCCGGGGTGGACCTGGGCTTGGGACTGGGGACGCTCTGGGGCGGACCCGGAGTGGCTCCACACCTCCTGCTCTCGGCCAGGTGGGGGCTGGGGGAGCTGGGACTGGATGTGGAGACGGGGCTCGGTGTGTCCCGCGAGCCGGCGCTGAACGTGGTCGAGGTGCAGGGTGGTGCGTTCTTCAGCTATCGCCACGCCGTGTCGGAGCGCCTGCGACTGGAGCCGGCGGTGGGCGCGGGCCTCGTCGCCCATGCCTTCCGGCTCGAGGACACCTGGGTGTCGGAGCCGCGCGGTACCCAGGTCTCTCCCGCGGGCTGGGCCCGGCTGAAGCTCGGCTGGCGGTTCACCGAGCGTCTCGCCGCGGAGGTGCGCGTGGCCCTGGGGCTGCTGCGGCCCGTGACGCATGTGCGCGAGGGCGAGACACTGTGGTCACGAGGAGGGGCGAGGCTCGAAACCGGCGTGCAGCTCTCGTGGGGGCTGTAGCTTCCGGAGGAAAGTTCCTTCCGCCTCATTCGTAGGTTCGCAGGTGATGGATGTCGCGTGCTGTCCACTTCAAGGCCCTGCCTGCCCGGCCCGTGTCCTTCGACGCGCTCTACGAGGCGCACGTCGAGGACGTCTACGTGTGGGCGATGCGGTTCGCGGCGGGCCGTACGGGGTGGGCCGAAGACGTCACGCATGACGTGTTCCTGAAGGCCTGGGAGCACCAGACCTGGCTGCGCGAGGAGGATGTGCGGGGCTGGCTCTTTCGCGTCACGCAGAACGTGGCGTTCTCGGCCCTGCGTCGCGAGAAGACGTTCCGACAGCGCATCGCCAGCTTCTTGTTTCCGGAGTCCTCCACACCGCCGGAGTCCACGCCGGATGCGGCCCTCGAGCGCAGGGAAGCGGTGAGCAGCGCCACGGCGACGTTGGACCGCCTGCCGGGGCAGGAGCGGGTGGTGATGACCTTGAAGCTCCTGGACGACTTGAGCCAGCGCGAGATTGCCCAGCTCCTCTCGCTGTCAGAGGGCTACGTGTCGAAGTTGATCAGCCGCGCCCAGGGCCGCCTGTCGGCCTGGGGATGGAAGGTGGACGATGGCGCCCCGTGACCTCCGCGCAGAGCTGCGGCGTGAAGATGCCCTTCGCCGCGAGCAAGGGATGCCGCCTGCTGTCCGTGCCCGGGTGGGCGCGCGGCTGCGGGACGCACGCGAGCCCAGGCCCACCGCGTGGCACAGGCGTCCGGTGTCCTGGGGGCTCGTTGTGTCGACGGTCGCGGTGGCCCTCGTGGTGTTCTTCATGCGGGCTCCTGCGCCGCGCTCCGTGGGCGGGCTCGAGGTCGCGCAGGCGAGCGCCGACCTGTTGGTTCGGGAGGACTCCGAGGGGGTGGTGATTCAAGGGGGCGAGGCCACGCTGCTGGACGCGTCCCGAGGAATCACCCTCCGGAACCAGGGGGCGCTCGTCGTTCGTCGGGAGCCCACGGGTGTTCGGCTGGTCCGGGGGCGCGCGGAGTTCTCGGTGAATCATCGGCCGACCGATGCGCTCCCCGCGGTCGTGCTCGTGTCGGGCGGCGCCATCGAGGTCATGGGCACGCGCTTCACGGTGGAGGAGCAGGGGAGGGAAGGCACCGTCACGCTGCACGAGGGAGCCATTGTCTTTCGCCAGCTCGGTGGCGAAGTGGTGCCCGTGCAGGTGGGGCAGAGGTTGGCGTGGCCCGTGGTCAAATCCGACGAGCCAGCGCTTCCCGTGCCTGTATCCCCCGAGCCAGCGCTTCCCGAGTCGAGACCGCCTCCCGCGCTGGCGACGCCGCCGACGCCGAAGGTCGTTCCCTCTCGCGCTCCCTCGACGTTGGTTCGTGCTCCGAGCGTGGACGAGGTCTTGCGAGAGCTGGAGGTCCTTCGCGGTCGCCACGAGTTCGAGCAAGCTGCGCGGTACCTCGAGGAGTCGATGCGCCAGCAGCCGGTGGCGACGCGCGAGCGCCTCAGCTTCGAGCTGGGCTCGTTGTTGACGTACCAGCAGAAGGACGCGCAGCGGGCCTGTGCTCACTGGGCCCGGCACGAAGAGCAGTTCCGGCGCGGACGCTACGCGGAGGCCGTCCAGCGTGCGCGTGGGACGCTGTCCTGCGAGGGGCGGGAGCGATGAGTCGCTGGAGCCTGCTGTGTCTGGCAGTCGCGCTGATGGCTTGCGGAAAGGTCGTCATCGACCATGCCCCGACCTCCAACCTGCTCGATGCGGAGACGGCTTCGCTGGAGACGGGGCTCGGAGTGTGGACCGCGTGGTACGGCGTCACCGCTTCGAGGGCGGCCACTGATGCGAGAGACGGTGAAGCGGTCCTGCGCGTGGAGGTGACCGAGCCATATGGCTGGGGCGTCCACCTGGACAACTGGCCGGGGTTCGCAGCGAGGCCAGGGGCGCACCGCGCTTCCTTCTGGGCACGAGGGACCACGGGGCGCTCGGTGGTCGCGTCAATGAAGGTCAGCTGGCGTGACTCGGACGGCGAGGAGTTGCAGGCGCAGACGCTCACCAGCCCGGTGCTCTCCGGGCAATGGGTGCGGACCGCGCTCGAGCTGACGGCTCCGGAGGGAACGGAGCGGATGTCGGTGGACGTGACGGGCGACGAAGGTGCCGTGGGCGATGTCATCGAGCTGGATGCCCTGGTCGTCCAGGAGGCCTTGAGCACCCCCTGACGTACCTCAGGCGTCGCGGCCCGCCAGCTCATCGAGGGCGTTCCGTGCGCTGGAGGAAACACTGCCCCACGGCGTGGCGGCGTGGTCTCTCAGCGAGACCTCGCGCAGCGGCTCGATGGCCTTTGCATCACCCTGCTGTCCCAGCGAGTAGGCCGCCGAGTAGCGCACCTTCGCGGACGCGTCCCGGAGCTGGTCGATGAGGACCTCCACGATGCCCTCATGTCGGAAGTGGGCCAGGGCCTCCGCGGCGTCCGCCCTCAGCTCTTCATCTTCGCTCGGGTCCAGCAGGAGCTTCATCACGTGGGGCGCGGCCCGCGGTGGACTGAAGATGCCCAACGCGTGAAGCGCGGCCCGCCGGACGGAGGGGGAGGCATCCTGCTCCATCGCCTTGAGCAGGACTTCGATGGAGGTGTCGTGCGCGACGAGCCCCAGTCCCACCGCCGCCTCCTCCCGGAGCTTGTCCGAGGACTCGGACATGAGCGGTTCGAGCAGTGTCTGCGCCCCATCGAGCTCCAGCCGCGGAATCAACCAACAGATGTCCGCGCGAAGCTCGGGGTCGAGGCTCGGGTCCCCCAGCATCCTGACGAGCTGCTGCTCCGACGTGCCTCCCGCGCTGACGACGGAGGCCACGAGCGCTTCGGTCTGGGCCCGTCCATCGACGAGGGTTCCCTGGACGATGGCGTCCAACTTCTTCGCGAGTTCGCGGTCGGGTTTCATCGCTTCGAACACCTGCAAGCAAGGTGCTTGGGGCGGCAGCCACGCGGCATCATCGCATTGAAGGCATGCTTGGCGGCGAGGCACGCTGCATCCTCGCTGGCGGCGCTCACGGGAGGGCCGTCGACGTAGGTGCCATCGTAGGGACACTTGTTCTCAGGCAGTGCGCTGGGGATCTGCAAGACGGCGCTGTGGCCGTAGCAGGTCCATTTCCCTCCCGAGCCCTTGTCCTTCTTCTTCTTGGAGTCCTTGCCCGCCTGTTCCGCCTGGGCGGCCTCCTTGACCTCCTTCTTCTCGGCCTGGGCGGCGGCCTCCTTGCCGACGGCCTTCTCCGTCTTGGCCGCGCCTTGCGAGGCCTCCACGGCGGCCTTCTCCGCCTGGCTCGCGGCCTTGACCTCCTTCAGGCCCTTGGCGATGCCTTCCTCGCCGAGCCGGAAGGCCGCCTTCTCGGAGACCTTGATGGCCCCCTTGCCCGCGATGGCCCCGAGCTTCACGCCATCTCCCCAGGCGGGGACCATGGCCACCGCCGAGAGCCCCGCGTTGGCCCAATCGCCCTCCAACGCATAGATGCCCGCGTTCACCCCATCGGGAATGGCTCCCAGGACTGGAATGAACCCCGCGAGGTCCAATGCGCCATGCACGATGTCCATGGCCGACAGCGACTTGTGGCGTGTGCAGCCGGAAGAGTCCTCGGAGACTGCTTCGTCGAAGACCATCAGGTCCCCTTCGAGGCAGCAGTGGGGATGGTCGAAGTTGCGCCAGACCGTCAGGTAATACGTTCCGGACGAGAGGTTGCCGAAGGTGAAGGTCCTGGGGCCCCCGGTGGTGGCCTCGCAGGTGCCAATCTCCTGGTCGAACCCCCAGTCCACCGAGCGGGTCAACGTGACGTGGTAATCGAAGTCCCGGCAGTTGGGGACGCCCCGGTCCACGGCCTGAGGGAGCAGCACGACGCGCAGGCCGCCGTTCGTGACCTCGAACTTCCTCGATTCGAGGACCCGGTGACACACCTGCACCGTGCTCTCGAAGCCCTTCTTCATGAGCGTGTTGGAGGCGCCCCTGGCGGAGACCCGAGGCGTGTCCTGGCTGGGGGCCTGCCTGTCGGAGCGGAGCCCCTTCGCGCCGGACTGCTGCACCACATGCGTCAGCTCATGGGCCAGCAGGCGCCGTCCTTCATGGGTTCCCGGCGCGAACTGCCCCCGGCCGAAGACCACGTCGTGGCCGACGGTATAGGCATGGGCATTCAGGCTCCGGGCGGACTGCGCGGCCCGGGTGTCCGTGTGCAGGCGCACGGAGGAGAAGTCGTGCCCGAAGCGCGGCTCGAAGAAGGCCCGGGTCTGCGCATCGAGCGGCTGGCCTGGCGAGCGCAGCACGTCGCTCACCGTGTCACGTGACCAGCTCGAGGGCCGGGACCCGGCGGCCATCGTCTGGATTGTGTCCTCCTCCTCGCAGGAGGTGCATTTGCGGCTGAGCTGCAGCGGGGAGGTGCCGACAGGACCGACACGCTCGGGCATGCGCAGCACCTGGTCGGCGACGCGGTCCGCCTCGCGCTCCAGCGGGCCCTGCGCCTCTCCGATGGAGAGCTTCGTTTGGGGCGCGGTGGGTGGGAAGAGCGGGATGTCGCCGATGCTCCATGACCCCAGGGGAGCGCTGGCCACGTGCTCGGCGTCATTCCCCACGAGGCCCTTGCCGACCCTCGCCATGGGCCGGGGGGCACTGGACCGGACCGGGTCCTGGGCCTTCCTGGTGTGCATTCGCATCGCGTGCCTCCCGAGCTCGGGTGCCTCCGATGGAACAACGCCGTCAGGCCGAAAGGTTGAGCGAGATTCGCCGAGAGGGCAAGGGACCGGCGGAGGCGCTGGAGCGTCCCGCCGGTCCCACGTGCCGGATTAGAACAGGTCGTGTGCGGGCCAGGCGTTGACGCCGTTCACCACGCTCCACATGAGGCTGTCGAGGTTGATGTCGGGCACGCCCGAGCTGGTGCTGTTGTCGGAGTTGGTCATGACCGACCAGGTGAACTCCTCGGTGCGGCTGGGGCCGTAGCGGTCATCGGTCCGCACCAACAAGGCCAGGGTGCCCGGGATGTAGCCGCCGTGCCACCAGTTGGGGATGCTGTTCACCGACCAGCCCTTGGCGTAGTTGACGGCGTTGCCCGCGGTGTCCAGCGCCGTCGTGCGCGTGGTCATCGTGGTGGTCGAGCCCGCGCTCAGCAGGTCCGGCACGGTGGAGAACCCATCCGCGCGCACGGAGACGCGCAGCAGGTCGATGGGCGTGACGACCCAGCCGCCGTGCGCGTCCATGCGCCGCACCGGCATGCCGTACGGGTTGGCCGCCCCCGCGCCAAGCTGGTAGTAGGCGACCTCGTTGGACAGCCGCGCGGCCAGGGTGTCGCCGCCCACCGCGAAGCTGGTGGCGCCGCTGGGCGTGAACACGCGGCTCTGCATGTAGGCGTCATAGGTCATCCCCGTGACGCGCTCGATGATGCGACCCAGGACGCTGTAGCCGAAGTTCGAGTACTGGTACCGCGTCCCCGGCGCGAACTCGAGCGGCACGTTCTGCAGGACCCACTGGATGAGCTGCGCGTGGTTCATGCCCGTGTTCATGAACATCGGGTCGCCGGTGCCGTCGCCGCCGTCGTTGTCCCAGGCGCCCGCGGTGTGCTCCAGCAGGTGCTGGACCGTGATGTTCAGGACGCGGCTGTCGGCGTAGGTGCCCTGCGCGCCGTAGAGCTCACCGAGCAGTGCGCCCCGGCCGAAGACGCGGTCCGTCAGCTGAATCTGGCCGCTCTCGATGAGCCGCATGATGCCGATGGCCGTCATCGGCTTGGAGACGCTGGCGACGCGGAAGCGGTGGGAGCTGTGGACCGGGGTGTTGTTGCTCCGGTCGGCCAGGCCATAGCCCTTGGCGAACACCAGGCGCCCGCGGCGGGTGATGGCCAGCGACAGGCCGACGGTGTTCGTGGCGTTCATCGCCTGCTGGACGGTGGTGTCGATGTGCTGCAGGTCCGCGGCGCTGAACGTCAGGTTCTGCCAGAGCAGCGAGAACTCGGGCGCGCTCCCGTTGTTGTGCGCCGCCACCAGGATGGGGCGATACCCCTGGTTCTTGAGGTCCGTCGCGGCCTGCTGATACGCGGCCGAGGTGAGCCCGTGGCGCGCGGCCATCGGAATCCCCGAGGACGCGTGGAAGATGGCCGCGTACCGGTCCGTGCCGCCCACGTTGTAGCTGCTGACCTTCGCGAGCTGGTAGCCCTGGGACGCATTGGTATTGAAGGTGGACTGGTACTGGGCCGCGGTCATCCCATGGTGGGCTCGCCAGGCCGGCCCGGCCGACTGCTCCCAGATGGCCGCGTAGCGCTCCGCGCCACCGGACGTGTAGCCACTGACGTGCACGGGCCGGTAGCCCTGGCCCGTCCAGGTGTTGAACTCCGTCTGGTACTGGGCCGCGGTCATGTCATGGCGGGCCACCCACGGGACGCCATTGGCCGCGTGGAAGATGACCGCGAAGTAGGCGACGCCTCCGACGCTGTAGCCGTTGACCATCACCGGGCGGTAGCCCTGCGCGTTCTGGTTGACGACGGCCGTCTGGTACTGCGCGGAGGTCAGCCCGTGTGAGGCCCGCCAGGCGGGCCCGCTCGTGTCCTCGAAGATGGCGGCGTAGCGGGCACTGCCCCCGTCCTCGTAACCGCTGACATAGGAGAGGCGATAGCCTTGCCCCGTCCACGTGTTGAACTCCGTCTGGTATTGCGCGGCGGTGAGGTTGTGGCGCGCGACCCAGGGGTCATAGGGACCGACCAGGGCCTGCTGGGTCGTGGACTCCGGCGAGGACTCCGCGGTGGCGGGCGCCTCCTGCTCGGCGACCCCGCATCCCACCAGGGATGCCATCAGCACTGACAGGGCTGTCAGCAGCGGCTTCATTCCAAAGGCTTTCATGTGCGTGGACTCCTGCTTGACGGTGTGGCTGCCAGCCAGGAACGAAGCCCGCGCCCGTTTCACCTCAGGTGCGGAAGGTCGAAGTCGCCTCCCTCGCGCCGAGTGTTGGATTTGCGAGCGTTTCGGCAGATGGGCCTACATTCCGCGCCCCGCGCCACGAAATCTCGGTGCCTCGGGCACTGCAATTTCGGTGGAACGCTATTATCCATCGCCTCATGGCGGATGAACTGTCGGGCCGAGTCGAGGGCGTGAAGGACGCGCGGGACCTGGTGGAGCTGGCGACCACCGAGGACTCGGTGGAGGAGCTGCTGCGTCGCGGGCTCGACTGGCTGACGCGCGTGGTGCGCTTCGACCTGGCGACCCTGTTCCTCCTGCGGGACGGCAAGCTCGTCTCCGTGGCCGCGCGCGGCCCGCTCGCCAACGCCAAGGTGCGCCACCACGCCCTGCCGCTCTCGGAGTTCCCCTCCCTGCGCCAGGCCCTGGAGACCCGCCGCGCCCGCGCCTTCACCGAGGAGGACCACTCCCACGGCGACGGAGACCCGTTCGACGGCGTCCTCGACCTGCCCCCGGGCCACGCCTGCATGGTCGTCCCCCTCTGTGCGGGCGAGCGCTCCTACGGCGTCCTCACCCTCGACCGCGCCGAGTGCGAGACCTACCCCCAGCCCGTCGTGGACCTGGTCGAGGTCTACGGCCAGATGCTCGCCACCGCCCTCCAGGCCGCCGAGCAGCGCGCCACCTTCGAGCGCCTCCACCGCCAGGACCACGAGCACGCCAAGCTGCTCGAGGCCCAGCTCGGCGGCGAGTCCGAGGGCATCCTGGAGACCTCGCTCAGCACCGTCATGCGCGACCTCGCCCGCCGCGCCCGGCAGGTGGCAGAGACGGACACCCCTGTCCTCATCACCGGCGAGACGGGCACCGGCAAGGAGCGCCTCGCGCGCGCCATCCACCGCTGGAGCTCCCGCGCGGACGAGCCCTTCGTCACCCTCAACTGCGCCGCCATCCCCGCGGGGCTGCTCGAGAGCGAGCTCTTCGGCCACGTGAAGGGCGCCTTCACCGGCGCCACCAAGGACCGCGCGGGCCGCTTCCAGATGGCCCACGGCGGCACGCTCCTGCTCGACGAGGTGGGCGAGCTGCCCGTCGAGCTCCAGGCCAAGCTCCTGCGCGCCCTCCAGGAGAAGGCCTTCGAGCCCGTGGGCAGCGACAAGACCGTGCGCGCGGACGTGCGCATCCTCGCCGCCACCCACGTGGACCTGCAGCGCGCCATCGCCGAGAAGCGCTTCCGCGAGGACCTCTACTACCGCCTGAGCGTCTTCCCCCTGCGCCTGCCGCCCTTGCGTGAGCGGCGCGAGGACCTGCCGCAATTGTGCGCGTTCCTCCTCGAGGAGCAGGCCCGGCGCACCGGACGTCGCGGCATGCGCGTGTCCCCCGCGGGGCTCGCCCGGCTCGCGTCCTACGAGTGGCCCGGCAACCTGCGCGAATTGGCCAACGCCCTGGAGCGCGCCACCATCCTCGCGACCGGCACGGAGCTGGGGCCCTCGTCCTTCGACATCACCTCGCACGCGGGCGCCACCAGCACCGCGCCGCAGCTCGAGGCCTCCGCCGTCCCCGGCGGGGTCGACGCGACGATGAAGCCCGGCTCCGTGCTGACGCTGGCGGCGGTGCAGCGCGAGCACATCCTGCACGTGCTCTCCCTCACCCGGGGCCGCGTCTATGGCGCCGGTGGCGCCGCGGCGCTGCTCGGCCTCAAGCCCTCCACGCTCCAGAGCCGGATGAAGAAGCTCGGCATCGCCCGGCAGGAGCAGTTCGTGGTGGACGAGGCCTGACGGCTCAGTTCGCGCGCGGCTGCGTGGCCGGCAGCGGGTACGTGGTGCCCGTCTTGCCGAACGGCGCGTCGAACAGGTGCGGGTCCGACTGGCGCGTGCGGAACAGGTCGATGATGTAGTCCATCCGCTGGTCCAGTTTGCTCCAGTCCTTGGCCGCGGTGCCCTTGAGGCTGTCCGGGCTGGAGTCCAGCTTGCCCAGCAGCGCGCGCAGCTCCGGGTTCTCGATGGAGCGCAGGTGCGGCGGGAAGAGCGTCGACTCCATGCCCGCGGGCGGCGGCAAATCATTGCCCAGCTTCAGCGCGCCACCCGGCACCGCCAGCTTCATCATGTGCTCGGTGGCCAGCCTGCGGAACACGGTCGCCGTCGCGTCCACCACGGGGCCGAGCGCCGCGTCCACCAGGCCCGTCTTCAGCGCGGCCTGACCCGCGAGCCGCGCCGGGAAGGGCAGCCCGTTGATGCCCGACTCGATGCTCTGCTTGAGCACGTTGCGGAAGGTGTCGTGCACCGGCGAGTTGAGCGCCTTCTGCACGAAGCCCTGCAGCTGCGTCTGCTCGTGCAGGCCAATCTTGTCGTTGGCCAGCAGCATCAGCTCCGCCTTCTTGTTCGGGTCCTTCTCGAACATGGCCTCCGTGTAGTGCGCGAAGGCCTCCTTCAGCACCGGCTTGTCCTTCGCGAAGCCGTCCAGGTACTTCCGTGCCTTCGCCGCGTCGTACGACGTGTCGCCCTGGAAGGTCTCGATGAAGCGGGCGAACTCCTGGCCCACCTCGTTGAAGACGAACTGGTTGCCCTCGGCGATGGAGCCGCTGACGTTGTCGAGCGCCTCCTTGCCCGCCGCGGCGATGTCACCCAGCGGCAGCGCGGGCAGGCCCACCTTGCGCAGCACGTCGTCCACCTTCTTCAGCGGACCGGCCAAGTCCCCGGCCTTCTGCAGCGCGTCCGTGAGGAACCTGGGCATGTCCTCGTTGCGGATGCTCACGCCCGCCTGCTTCGAGGCCCAGGTCGCGAAGGTGGACCAGTTGGCGTTCTCCTTGCCCAGCATCTGCCCCAGCGCGTTGGACAGGTCCGAGTAGCCCTGGGTGATGGCGTAGTTGCGCGCCACCGGGTCCTGGATGGAGGAGATGGCCTTCACGTCGGCCACGCTGGGGTAGCTGCCCGGGGTCACCTGCGTGCCCTGGGGCGCGACGGGCGGGGTCAGCGCCACCACCGGCTTCTGGGTCGTGCCCACGTCGAAGCGGGACACGTCGCGGGAGTCACCGCGCACCACTGGAGCCTGCGGCTTCACCTCGTTGCGAGGCGGGGGCGCTGCGGGGGTCTCGAGCGGACGGGGCTGGACCCGGGGACCGGAGATGGGGGTCTTCATGATGTGGAGGAAGTATCGCTCCGAGGAGGGCGGAAGTTGCGCGGCTGTCAGGGCTGGCCCGGCCCCTGCGGAAGTCCTTGAAACGACAGGGAAGGTTGTGCATGTGAGCGGTTCGTCCCATGCCGCGCCACCGCCTCTGTTCCCCCTGGGCCCCTCTTCGTGGGCGCGTCCTGTCCTGCCTCGCCTGGGGATTGCTGGTGCTCGTGGGGCTCGGCTGCGGCCGCCAGGACGCTCCCGCCGACCGGAGCAACTGGGCGGGGAAGACGCTGCGCATCGGCACGGATGCGACCTACCCGCCGTTCGAGTCCGTGAAGGATGGCGAGCTGGTGGGCTTCGACATCGAGCTGGGCGCGCTCATCGCCGAGGAGCTCGGCGCGAAGGTGGCGTGGACGAACACGTCCTTCGACGGCGTGTTCCCCGCGCTGATGGCCGGCAAGTTCGACCTGGTGATTTCGGCGGTGACCATCACGCCCGAGCGCCAGCAGCGGCTGGGCTTCTCCACGCCGTACTACACGGCGGGCCAGCTGGTGGTGGTGCGCCAGGGCGACACGTCCGTCACCGGCATCGAGACGCTGCGAGGCAAGACGGCGGGCATCCAAATCAACACGAGCGCCGCGCTGGTGCTGGAGAAGTACCCGGACATCCAGGTGCGGCAGTACCCGAGCATCGACCTGGCGCTCCAAGACCTGCGCAACGGCAACCTCGCGGGCGTGGTGGGGGATGGGCCGACGCTGCGCTACTTCCTCGCCCACGGCTTCGAGGGCCTCCGCGCCGCGGGCGGGCTGCTCACCGAGGAGCACTACGGCATCGCGCTGCGACCGGATGACACCGCGCTGCGCGAGGCGGTGGACGGCGCGCTCCTGCGGCTGCGCGACAACGGGAAGTTTGCCGCGCTGGAGGAGCGCTACTTCGGCGAGGCGGCGCGGAAGGCCCAGGGGGCGCGAGCGGAGGTGCCCTGGGGCAAGGTGGCGTGGCGGCTGGCCCAGGGGCTGGGGCTGACGCTGGGGCTCACCCTGCTGGCGCTCGTGTCCGGGCTGCCCCTGGGGCTGGCGGTGGCGCTGGGGCGGCGTGTGCGCTTCAAGCCGCTGTCGTGGCTGTGCGCGGCCTACGTCGAGGGGCTTCGTGGAACGCCGCTGCTGGTGCAAATCATCTTCATCTACTACGCGCTGCCGCAGCTGCTCGGCGTGGACCTGGCGCCATTGCTGGCGGCGGTGCTGGCGCTGACGCTCAACAGCGCGGCGTACGTCGCCGAAATCTTCCGGGCGGGCATCGCCTCGGTGGACCCGGGGCAGGAGGAGGCGGCGCGGGCGCTGGGCCTGAGCCGCGCGCAGGTCATGCGCCACGTCATCCTGCCGCAGGCGGTGCGCAACGTGCTGCCTCCGCTGACGAACGAGGGCATCGCCCTGCTCAAGGACTCCTCGCTGGTGTCCATCATCGGCATGGCGGAGCTGACGCGGGCGGGGCAGGAGCTGGCGAGCCAGCTGGCCGCGCCGCTCGCCGTCTGGCCGCTGGTGGCGCTGTTCTATCTCATGGCCACGCTGCCGCTGACGCGGCTGGCCTCGGCGCTGGAGAAGCGCCTCCACCGTCAGGCGTGAGGAAGGCCATGGCGCTCGTCGAGGTTCGCAAGCTGCACAAGCGCTTCGGCGCGCTGGAGGTCCTCAAGGGCGTGGACCTCACGGTGCGGCCCGGAGAGGTGGTCGTCTTCGTCGGGCCCTCCGGCTGCGGCAAGTCCACGCTCCTGCGCTGCCTGTGCGGACTGGAGGTGCCGTCGGAGGGGGAGGTCGTGGTGGGCGGAACGCCCGTGCGCGATGACCCGCGCTCGCTCCAGGCGCTGCACCGCCGGGTGGGCATGGTGTTCCAGCGCTTCCACCTGTTTCCCCACCTGAGCGCGCTGGACAACGTGACGCTCGCGCCGCGCCGGGTGCTGGGGCTGTCGGACGCGGACGCCGAGGCGCTCGGCCGCCGCATGCTGGCGATGGTGCACCTGGACGCGCGCGCGCAGGCCTACCCGGCGCAGCTCTCCGGGGGACAGCAGCAGCGGGTGGCAATCGCGCGGGCGCTGGCGATGAAGCCGGAGCTGATGCTCTTCGACGAGCCGACGAGCGCGCTGGACCCGGAGCTGGTGGGCGAGGTGCTGGAGGTCATGCGCACGCTCGCGCGCGAGGGCATGACGATGTGCGTGGTGACGCACGAGATGGGCTTCGCGGCGGATGTCGCGCACCGCGTGCTGTTCATGGACGCGGGCAAGGTGGTGGAGGAGGGCAGCCCCCAGCAGGTGCTGCGCGAGCCCCAGCACCCGCGCACCCGTGAGTTCCTCGCGCGCCTGCTTCAGCGGTGAGCCAGGCGGGAGCGCCACCGCCACCCGACGAGGCCCAGCAGGAGCACCCCGGCGAGCGCGCCGGCGCCCAGCAGGAGGAGGGAGGGCAGGGGGCCCTCGCGCGGCGGCGTCACCGTGAGCGACGCGTCCCCCAGCACCACCAGCCCCGCCCAGGCCGCGGCGGGCAGGCCGTCGTCGATGGCGTCGAGCTGCGCGCGCCTCAGGGCCGCGGAGCTGCTCAGGCCCTGGGCCAGGTATTGGTAGAAGCGCGCCACCAGGTCCGCGGCCTCGTCGTCGCGCAGGGGCCACAGGCTGGCCACCACCGCGCGCGAGCCCGCCTCGAAGAAGGCGCGTGACAGGCTGAGCACGCCTTCGCCCGGCAGCACCGCGCCAGAGGCGCTGCGACATGCCGACAGCACCACCAGCGCGCCCTGGAGGCCCAGCTCCGCGATTTCGCGCGGCTGGAGGATTCCGTCCTCCTGCTCGCTGCCCGGGGCGAGCACCAGCGCCGAGCGCTCGGGGGCCTCGGCGTCGACGACGGCGTGCGCCGCCACGTGCAGCACCCTCACCCGTTCCAGGTGCGCGCGCTTGAGCGCGCGCTCGGAGGCCGCGGTGCCCGTGCGCAGGTCCGGGGTCACCTGCGTGCCTTGCAGGGCCTCCACCACCGCGCGGCCCTCGCGCCGGGCCTCGGGCAGCGCTCCGACGCGCGCGGCCTCGGCGAACACCGTCATGCGCTCCCTGGCGACCACGCGCGCGTCCGACACGCGCACGCTGCGGTCCGGGTCCGCGAGCACCAGGGCTTCGCCTCCCTCGGGGCGCACGGCGGCCTGGCGCCAGTGACGCCACAGGCTCGCGGAGGGCACCAGGGACAGCTCGTAGCGCGAGACGAGCGGCGGCCCGTCCGCGCTGGGTCTCAGCGTGGCGAAGGGCAGGTCATGCAGCGGACCGTCCGGCACCACCATCAGGCGACGCACCCCGGCGGGCAGCTCTGCGAGCGCGGGGCCGAGCAGCTGGGCGTACAGGGCCGCCGCCGCGCCCGCCTCGGAGCCGTCGCGCCGCTCCAGCAGTCCCGAGAACAGCGCGATGGCCGGCGTCAGGAGCGCCCGCTCCGGGATGCGGTGCGCGCGCGTCCCGCCCCTCGTCACCGCCAGCACCCACGCGCCGCCCGCGAAGCCGCCGCGCGTGTCCGTGTCGTCGCCCACCAGGAACGCCAGCAGGGCCTCGTCCTCGCCGAGCCCCTGCTCGATGCTCTCCAGTGAAGCGAACTCCCGGGCGCCCTGTCGCGGCGCGGGACGCAAATCCCGCTCGATGCGCTCCAGCTCCTGGAGCTCGCGCAGCGCCGCCTCCCGCTGCTCCGCGGTGCGCGTCGGCTCCAGCAGCTTGCGCTGCACCGCCGTCAGCCGCCCGCGCACCTCGTCGCGCTGGGCCTTGTGCTTCGGGGTCTCCTCCAGGGCCGCGAGCGCGTGTGAGGCCACGAGCGCGTCCAGCAGGCTGCGGGCCCGCATGCGCTCGCTCAGGGCGAAGGCCCGGCTCAGGGCCTCGCGCGGGTTGATCAGCACGCTCTTCCCCGTGGCGCCGCCCGCCTCCAGCGTCCACCCCGCGAGCCGGTGGTAGTCGCTCGCCCAGCTGGCGAACAGCTCCGCCTGGATGAGGGCGTCGCTCTGCGAGGCCCGCAGGGACTCCACCGCGTCGAGGGCGCGCTCGGCGTGCTCCAGCGCCATGGGGAGCGCCTGCGTCAGGTACGCCACCTGCGCGCGCCCCCGCAGGGCCAGGGCGAGAATCAGCGGGTCCGGGACGCCGAGCGCCAGCTGGATGGACTCCTCCGAGTCCTGGATGGCGCCGACCGGGTCGTCGTGGGCCCTGCGCTCCGCGCGAGTCCACAGGCACGAAATCTTCCGCTCGTCCGAGGCCAGCTCCTCCGCGATGCGCATGCACTGCCGCAGCAGCGCCTCCGCCTCGCGCTGCTCCTCCGGGCTGTCGCCGAGCAGGTCGGCGATGAGCCGCAGCGCCTTCGCCTCCAGCTGCTGGACACCCGCGTTGCGCGCGGCGACCAGCGCCTCCCGGGCCATGCGCAGGGCCTGGGCCCGCGTCTCGGGCGCCCTGTCGCGCAGGTGCCGGCGCGTCATGAGGTTGGCGAGGGAGTGCCGCGCGCGCGCCTCCGAGAAGAGGTCGCGTGAGCCGCGCGCCACCTCCGCCAGCCGCACCGAGGCCTCGGTGGCCTCCTCCAGCCACCCCAGCCGCTCGCTGATGGAGTGGAGCAGCGTCAGGTACTGCTTCTGCAAGCCTGGAGCGCCGTCGGGGAAGGTGAGCGGCTCGGCGCGCTTGAGCACGCGGACGGCGCGGCCCAGGTCATGCTCCACGTCGTGCAGGTGGCTGGCCTCGACGATGAGCGCGCGGGCGAGCAGGTCGGGCTTGCCCGAGGCGCGCGCCACCTCTCCCACGCGGTGCGTCCAGGACAGGGCCTCCTCCGTGCGCCGCTGCTTGAGCAGGATGGAGCGCAGGTTGATGGACGCCAGCACCTCGCCCTCCGCGTCCTGTCGCTCGTGGAAGAGGTCCGCCGCGCGCAGATAGGCCGCCTCGGCGGCCTTGCGGTCCGACAGGAACTCCACGTGGCCGAGCACCAGGGCGAGCCACCCGTTCGACGGGTGCTTCTCCCCCAGTGAGATCAACGCCCGGCGGACGGTGTCCCGCGCCTGGGGGACCTGCGCGCATTCGTAGAAGCACATCACCGCCGCCTGCTCATCGGGACGGGCCGCGAAGCGCTCCTGGCAGTCGACGAGGGTGGGCGCGGGGGCCCGCGCGTCCTCCGCGGCGGACGCGACGGCCGGACACACGACGAGCAGCATCCCCACCACGAGGGTGAGGAGGTGCTCGGTGCCGCGCCGGAGCCGTCGCGTCGGTCTCATCTCATCCCTACGGGGCCGCGCGGACCTGGGTGGGGGGCGGGTCATCGGGAACGCAGACGCGAACCGTGGTGGGGCCGTCGGGGCGGTCCGGCTCCGGCATGATGGGGACCAGCTCCCAGTGGCAGGTCTGCGGGTAGCTCCACCCCGTCGGGGAGCGTGGGTTCCAGCGCTCCACGGTGAGGACGGGCACGGAGAGCTGCGGCCCGGTGGTGGGCGCGAAGGCGCGTCCATACACGGGGCCACTCACCGAGGGCCGATAGAACAGCCGCATCGGCGCGTCCGGCCCCACCGTCCCCTGCGTCTGCGCGAGCACCGCGCCCGTGCTCGCGTCGACGACCTGGAGCACCACGGACTGGGTCGCCCCGGTGCGCACCGCGTTCTCCACCACGGAGAACACCACCGTGTCGCCGCTCTCGCCGGCGATGGAGGGGGTCCTCCCGCTCGTATACGTCGTCGCCTGTCCCCAGGCCTGCGTGGAGAGGCCCAGCGCCAGCGTCAGCAGTCCCCCGCGAACCCATCCTCGCATCGTCATCGCATGCTTCGTCTTCATGAGGCGTCCCCCTGCGTGATTCCCCACCATGATTTCACTCCACGCGGTTGACGAAGGTGGCGCTCCTGAGCACCTGACCCTCCGGCAGCCGCGCCTCCACCTGCCACAGCAACTTCGTGCCCGACTTCAGCGGCGCGAGCACCGACTCCGGCACGCGGTACTCGCTCTGCTCCAGCGAGTCCGCGCGGTGCACCCAGCCCAGGTCCTCGGTGGACAGCCGCACCGACCAGCGCGTCCCCTCGACCCCACCGCTCCAACGCAGGACACAGTCATTCCTTCGCAGCGGCGCGTCCTCGGGCACGCGCGAGACCAGCCCCGCGGTGTCCCGGCCCCGCAGGTTCGGCGCGTCGGCGTCCTCCGGGAGCCTGACGGCCACCACCACCAGCACCAGCGCCGCGGTGGCCACCGCGCCCCACATGGGCCGGCTCCACGCGAAGCGGAACCGCCGCTCGTCGCGCACCCTGCCACGGCTCCTGCGGGCCCGGGCGCCCTGGCCGTCGTCGCGCTCGTCGGAGGAGGACCGGCGGGAGGCGCGGTTCAGCTCGTGCGCCAGCCGCCACGCCGCGGCCCAGGCGGGGTCGGCCGCCACGCGCTCCACCACGGCCCGGCGCTCCTCGGCCGGCAGCTCTCCACTCACCGCGCGCCAGATGAGGTCCGGGTCCACCGGCGAGCTTGCGTCCTCGGGGGCGTCCTCGCCGCGCACCACGGCGCGCAGGCGCTCGACGGTGGCCTCCTCGGGAACCACGGTGTCGTCGCGTCGGTGCTCGCTCACGGCTCGAATCCCTTCGCGGAGAGGCAGGCGCGCAGGCCGCCCAGTCCGCGGTAGACGAGGTTCTCGGTACGCTTCCCATCCCAACCCAACAGCTCCGCGGCCTCCGGGACGGTGTGGCCCTGCAGGTACAGCGTCACCGCCAGCCGTCGGTCCTGGACCAGTCGCTTGAGGCAGTCGCGCACGGCGCGCGCAATCTGCGAGGAGCCCGCGGAGCGCTCCGGGTCACCCGAGGCCACCGGCGACTCGGGCAGCGACTCCACCTCCTCCAGCGCCACCTCCTTGCGCCGCTGCACCCCGCGCAGCTCGTCCACCAGCGCGGTGTACGCGACGCGGTACAGGTACGCGGGGGCCAGCTTGGAGCGCTCGGGCTCGCGCCGCTGCAACTCCATGACACGCATCATCGCCGTCTGCACCAGGTCGTCGCGCCGCTCGGCCAGGCGGGGAGGGCATACCCGCGCGACGGCGTGGGTCAAATCCCTTCGGAGCTTCTCCAACTCGTCATCGAGCAGGGCGCCCGCGGCCTGGGTCGGTCTCGGTCGTGGCTCCACGTGGACCATCCTCCGGGGAAAGCTCATGGTCATCGAAAGGCTCCTCCCGCGGCAAGCGTGACGGAGACTCGCGCACGGCGGTGCTCGCGGCGCCGCGCCACGGGGTGCCGGCGGCAGCGCGTGCGGGCGTCACCGCGGGGATGGGGGCTGTCCGAGCGGCGGAGGCGAAGGGCGACGTCCTGATGCGATGACACGGGGAGCCTCTCGGAGGGGGCGCCCGGTCGTCGTCATGACGGGCCGGGAGGCGCACCTGTCCCCTGAACGAACCCCCTGCTTTTTTCCCCTCACCCGCGTGCTCGCTTTTCTGAACGGGCGCAGCGGAACCTTCCAGGGTCGCGCGCGGCTGCAACTTTTTCCGTTCCTGCGGGAACGAGGGGTGTGGAAGGGTGTGGAGACAGGACGGATGGAGGCAGGTCGCCAGGCCGCTTCCCTGGCGGGCGCGGCGAGCGAGTGAACGTCCTTCCTTTCGGAGGTGTTGGCTGAGTCTTGCTCCCAGGGAGGTCGTCCTTGAGAAGGTTTCAGGAACGTTTGCCACTCGAGGCGCTGACATTCGATGACGCGCTGGTGTTGTTGGAAGTGGTGCAGGAGCTGTCCCATCTGAGGGAGCTGGAGGACGTGATGGCGCTGGTGCGCCGCGCGGCCCGACAGCTCAGCGGCGCGGACGGCGTCACGTTCGTGCTGCGCGAAGGGGACCTGGTCCACTACGCGGACGAGGAGGCCATCGCGCCCTTGTGGAAGGGGCGGCGCTTCCCCCTCCACGCGTGCATCTCCGGCTGGGCCATCCTCCATGGCGAGGCGGCGGTCATCGAGGACGTCTACGCGGACGAGCGCATCCCGCACGACGTCTACCGCTCCACCTTCGTGAAGAGCCTGGTCATGGTGCCCGTGCGCCGCGCGGACCCGGTGGGCGCCATCGGCGCGTACTGGGCGGAGCGGCGCATGCCGGGCGCGCGCGAGGTGGCGCTGCTCCAGGCGCTGGCGGACTCCGCCGCCGTCGCGGTGGACAACGGGCGGCTGTACGACGCGGAGCGGCGCGCGCGCAAGGCGGCGGAGTCGGAGACGCGCCTGCGCGGTGAGCTCCTGGCGATGGTGTCCCACGACTTGCGCAACCCGCTGGGCGTCATCACGATGACGACGTCATTGCTCGCGCCGCTCCTGGCCCCGCTCAACGGGCGCGCGCGCCATCACCTGGACACGCTCAACCGCTCCGCGCTGCGCATGGAGCGGCTCATCCATGACCTGCTGGACTTCGCGGCCATCGAGGGCGGCGGCTTCCGCGTGAGCCAGGAGTCGATGGCGCTGTCGCGGCTGTTGGAGCAGGCCTCGGAGCTGGGGCCCCTGGCGCAGGAGCGGGGCATCGGCCTGGAGCTGCGCCACCACACCCACGACGTCGACGTGTGGTGTGACCCGGACCGCATCCACCAGGTGTTCTCCAACCTGGTGGGCAACGCCGTGCGCTTCACGCCCGCGGGCGGACGAATCACGGTGATGGCGCAGGTGCGTGAGAACGTCGTCGAGGTGAGCGTGGAGGACACGGGCTCGGGCATCTCCCCGGAGCTGCTGCCCGTCCTGTTCGACCGGTTCCAGCGCCCCACGACGCGCGCGCCGGGCAGCGGCGTGGGCCTGGGGCTCTCCATCACCCGGGGCATCGTGGAGGCCCACGGCGGCACGGTCAGCGTGCGCAGTCAGCTGGGCCTGGGGACGACGTTCACCTTCTCGCTCCCCACGGGCGCGCCGGGTCAGTCCGGGCCGCGCTCGTAGCGCTCGTCGCTCACGCCGTGGAAGCCCAGGGCCTGCGCCAGCCGGATGGCGGCGCGGTTCTGGGGCCGGGTGAGCGCGAAGAGTCGCCGCAGGCCGAGCGTGGTGAAGCCGAAGGTGATGAGCGCCCGTGAGGCCTCGTGCGCGTAGCCGTGGCCCCAGAACGCCGGGTCCAGCTCGCAGCCGTACTCCGCGACGGTGTCCCCGGCGGACGCCTTGCGCAGCCCGCAGGTGCCGATGACGCGGCCCTCCAGGGTGATGGCGAGCTGGTACTTCGCGCGAGGGACCTCGTGGGCCCATTGGCACAGCCGCTCCACGAAGGCGCGCACGTCGTCCGCGGTGGGCGGCGGGTGGCCGTAGTGCTCCAGGTAGGCGGGCTTGGATTGATACGCGAGGACGCTGGGGGTGTCCTCGCGCTGGAAGTCCCGGAGGACGAGCCGTTCGGTGCGCAGCTCCATGTCAGCTCTCCGCGTGGAAGCGCCGCGCGTGCTCGCGCCAGGCCTCGCGGGCCTCGTGCGGGCTCACCGCCTGGAACTCGACGGACATGCCCGCGCGTCGGGCGCCCAGCCGTCCCCAGTCCGCGCGGATGACGGTGGCGATGACGGGATAGCCGCCCGTGGTGGGGTGGTCCGGCCCGAGGATGATGGGCTCGCCCGACAGCGTCACCTGGATGGCGCCGCGCACCATGGGGCGTGAGGTCCTCGCGCCCTCGTCGCCGTGCGCGAGCGCGGGCCCCTGCAGCCGCATGCCCACGCGGTCGCTCGCGCTGGACACCGTGAAGGTGCCGCCCAGCAGCGAGGCCGCCATCAGCGAATCGAAGTGGCGCGTGTCGGGGCCCAGCGTCAGGCGGATGGGGCCCGCCGCCTCCCACGGTCCCTCCACGGGCATCGCGAGCGAGAGCGCGTCCGCGACAGGCAGCGAATCTCCCGGGCGCAGCATCCGCCCCTCGTGTCCTCCCAGCCGCGCCACCAACAGCGTGCCCCGGCCTCCGAGCACCACCGGCACGTCCACGCCGCCGGCCACCGCGACGTAGCTGACGCTGGCGCGCTCGGAGGCGGGGACGCGGAGGACCTCGCCTTCATCGAGCGCGTGGGGCTCATGGCCATCCACCGAGACGCGCAGGGGCGCGCCACGCGCGCGCAGCTCCAGCGCGCCCAGGCACTCCAGCGCGGCGGCGTCCCAGCGGTTGCCCACCGCGCGGTTGGCGCGCGCCAAGAGCTCCGGCACCACCGCTCCGCCGGGAGGGACGCCATGGTGCATCTGTCCGGGCCTGCCGCCGTCCTGCACGGTGGCGGGGGCCCGCATCGCCGTGATGTCCAACCAGCCCGCCATCAGTCCACCCGCTCGAAGCGCACCCTGTCACCGAGCTGCAGTACCGCGCCCCGGTCCGGGTGGAAGGCCGTGAAGTCCAGCGCCGTGCCAATCAGGTTCCAGCCGCCGGGGGACGCGAACGGGTACACGCCCGTGCGGCCTCCGGCGATGCCCACCGCGAGCGCCGGCACGCGCGTGCGCGGCGTGGGCAGCCGGGGCACGACGATTCTCGGGTCCAGCTCGCCCAGGTACGCGAAGCCGGGCAGGAAGCCCACGCAGCGCACCGTGTACTCGCGCGCGGTGTGCAGCCGGGCCACGTCGTCGACGCAGAGGCCCGTCCGCTCGGAGACCTTCTGCAAGTCAGGGCCGTCGTAGCGCACGCGCAGCGTGACGAGCGTGGCGGCTTGCGTGGCCACGGGCTCCCGCAGCAGCCGGGCGAGGGCCAGTCGAGGCTCCGCGGGCGGCCTGTCGGGGTCGAAGTACACGCACGCGTGCTCCTCGGTGACGACGGCGTCCACCACGCCTTCGAGCGCGTGCAGCACGTCGCGCGCGGCGCGCCGCTCGATTCCGGCGGGGAGCACGAGGCGCAGCGCGCCGTCGCCGAGGGGCTCCAGGGGCAGGGCGAGGGCCTCCAGCGTCGTGCGCACCTCGCGGGCCAGCTCCACCGCGCCGGGCGTGTCGCCGTGGACACAGACGGTGTCCACGCCGCCGCCCGTCACCAGCCGCACGGTGTTCTCGCGGACCTTGGCCAGGTCGGTGAGCACGGCGCCGGGCTGGCCGCGCGGAATCAGGGAGCCGTCCGGGAGGGTGCCTCGGTCGGCGAAGCCCTCGCGCGCGTGGCACAGGCCGGCGTCGGTCGCCGCGTCCGCGAGCGCGCCCGTGGGCGGGCCGATGAGGGTGACGCCGGTGCCCAGCGCCTCGACGATGCCCTCCACCACGGCGCGGGCGAGCGCGGGTGAGGCATTGGCCGCGTGGTAGAGCGCGCCGTGGGGCTTGGCGTAGCCGACGGGGAGGCGCTCCTCGCGGGCGAGGCGGGCGAGGCGGGCGCACTGGTGGGCCACTTGTTGACGGAGCACCTCGGGTGTCACGTCGAGCGCGCGGCGGCCGAAGCCTTCCCGGTCCTCGTAGGACGGGTGCGCGCAGGCGCGGGTGCCATGCCGTGCGCACAGGGCGAGCGCGCGGCGCATGGACGCATCGTCGCCCGCGTGGGCACCGCAGGCGATGTTGGCCACGTGGGCGAGCGCGTAGAGCCGCTCATCCTCGTCGGGCAGCTCACCCAGGTCGATGTTGAGGAGGCACTCCGTCATGCGTCCACGCTATGCGAGCCGCGTCCCGGACGCAGCCCTCTGTCCGAGAAGCGGAAGCGAGGACTTGGGAAGATTACACACGCCACCCCGGGGCAGGGGCCGGATGGCACCGGGGTGGCGCGTGCCCCGGTGTTGTCGAAAGACACCCCGAGGAACTTCCAACCCAGATACGTGGGGGGTGGCTTTCTCGGGTCATTTCGCGCGAATTATGCCGCGCGGCTGGCACGCGGGGCGCGAGGTGGCTTCGCCGTGCGTCGCGGTGGGCTCAGTGGGCGACAGGGGCCAGCGTCGCGGGGCCACCGGACTTCACCCAGCGGACCAGGGCCAGCGCCGTGCGCTCGTCGAGCAGGTCCGCGTACGTGGGCATGGGGGTGCCGGGCTGGAACTGCTCCGGGTTGCGCACCCAGCGCACCAGCTCGGTGTCCGAGCGGCGGGACGCGCGGGCGAGCTGCTCGTGGTAGCGGGCGCCGGGGGCATGGCAGCCCGCGCAGCCCAGCTGCGTGAAGAGCTTGGGCGCGTCCACCTTCGGAGCCGCGGGCCGGGGCTTGCGGGGCGCGGGGCTCGACGCCACCGGAATGGTGGCGGGAGACGTCGTACCCGCAGCGGTGTTCGAGGTCACCGTCGTGGCCGAGCCATGAGGCGTCGCGCCTCCAGCGGTGTTCGAGGCTGCCGTGGCGGCCGAGCCGTGAGTCGCTGAGCCTGCCACGGTGGTGGCCGAGCCATGAGGCGTCGTGCCCCCAGCGGTCTTCGAGGCCACGGTGGTGGCCGAGCCGTGAGTCGCTGAGCCTGCCACGGTGGTGGCCGAGCCCTGCGGCATTGTGCCCCCAGCGGTCTTCGAGGCCACGGTGGTGGCCGAGCCGTGAGCAGGTGCGTTCGCCGCGTTGTGATCGGCCGAGGCGTGAGGGGCGGTGGCCTCGCTGTCGTGGGGCTGCGGGGAGCGAGGCGTGGTGCCCGCGACGGCGCCAGCGGTCGACGCAGGAGACGCCGCGCCCGTCCCGGTCGTGGTGGCAGACGCAGCCTCCGCCACGGTCGTCGACTCGGAGCCGTCCTCCCTCTCCGCACCATCGAGCTTCGTCACCCACGTGGGTCGCACGGAGTTGGCGGTGAGGCGCGGGCGGGCGCCATCCACGTGGTTCTTCTTGGGCGGCACCGAGCGCAGATAGTCATAGAGCGCCTGCGCCTCCACCGCGTCCATTCCACGGAAGCGGGGCATGGGCGAGCGCAGCGCGGACCCATCCGGCGCGATGCCGTCCTTCACCGCGCGGGTGAAGTCCTCCAGCGTCCAGTGCGCGAGCCCCGTCCCGTGGAAGGTGATGTTGCTCGACTCGACGTCCTGTCCCTCGGGGTCCTTGAAGGACATGCCGCCGGAGAAGACCTCGTCGCCCTCGGTCTTGCGCGGGCTGAAGCCCGGCGTATGACAGGACGCGCAATCATAGACGTCATGCGCCATGTAGCGGCCGTACTCCAGCGTGGCCGCCTTCTCCGGCACGGGGATTCCCAGCGGCGGACGGGGAATGGGCTCGTTGCCGGTGATGATGCGGAAGCCCAGCCCGCCGATGAAGCTGAACTCGGAGCGGGGCGCGGGCGTCGGGTCCGGCGTGAAGAGCGGATGCCCCGAGCGCAGGAACCCGAGCACCGCCGCCAGGTCCTTGTCCCCCATCCCGTAGCTGGGCATCACCATCAGCCGTCCATCCCGGCTCACCGCGTACCGGATGACGCGCGCCAGCTCCTCGTCCGTCGCGGAGCCGATGCCCGCCGTGGGATGGGACGTCAGGTTGGAGGCGTGGAACTTCCCCATGTACGACGGCAGCTCGTGCAGGGGCGCGCCGGAGGCCGTCTCGTTGTCACCGCCGCGGTGACACGACTCGCAGCTCGCGTGGAAGATGGCGGCGCCGCGCGCGATGGCCGCGGGCGAGGTGTCCGCCTGGAGCTTGGGATAGGGCGCCTTGACGGTGCCGGCACATCCGGCCAGCCACACGCTCGCCAACACCATGCTCCTCACGACACCGCGGACCTCGCGTCGCATGTGCTGCCCTCTCTCCTGGAACCGGGGCCCGATGTTTATCCCATCCACCCACCGTCCCGGGAGGGGGGCTCCTGCTCTCGGGTGAACGGGCAGCTCCTTGGAGTGTCAACGTCACCCGCCCGGCTGGCCGGGCTCCTGGCTAGACTCGCGCGGATGACGCGCCCTCTCGAGTCCTACCGTGCCCTGTTCCCCGTGCTGCGGGAGCAGCTCTATTTCAACCACGCGGGAGTGGCCCCCACCAGCCTGCGCGCCGCCGAGGCCGTGCGCGGGTGGATGGAGGACCTGGTCCACCATGGCATCCAGCACGAGCGGGGCTGGGAGGCCCACTGCGAGCGCATCCGCGCCCTGGCGGCCCGCCTGCTGAACGCGGAGCCGGGCGAGCTGGCCTTCGTGCGCAACACCAGCCATGGCCTGGGGCTCGTCGCGGAGGGGCTCGACTGGAAGCCCGGGGACGAGGTGGCCGTGGCCACGTCGCTGGAGTACCCCTCCAACGTCTATCCCTGGCAGCACCTGGCGGACCGGGGCGTGGTGGTGCGCGAAATCGAGGCACCGTCCGGCGGCGTCACGGTGGAGGCGGTGGCCCGGGCGCTGACCCCTCGCACGAAGCTGGTGGCGGTGTCCTCCGTGCAGTTCGCCACCGGCGTGCGCACGAACCTGGAGGCGGTGGGCGCGCTGTGTGAGAAGGCCGGCGTCCTGTTCTGCGTGGACGCCATCCAGAGCGTCGGCTGTGTGCCCGTGGACGTGAAGAAGTGTCGCATCCACTTCCTCAGCGCGGACAGCCACAAGTGGATGCTCGGCATCTCCGGCATCGGCGTGCTGTACGTGGCGAAGGAGGTGCTGCCGCGCGTGCGCCCCGTGCTCGTGGGCTGGCGCAGCACCACGGACGCCTGGAACTTCAACCGCACCCACTTCGAGCTGCGTCCGGACGCGGGCAAGTTCGAGGAGGGCAGCGCCGCCTACCCTGGCCTCTACGCGCTGGGCGCCGCGCTGGAGCTGCTCCAGGAGGTGGGCGTGGAGAACATCGAGGCGCGCATCCAGGAGCTGCTCGCGCGCCTGGAGAAGGGCCTCGTCGAGCTGGGCTGCGAGGTGGGGCCCACGCCCGGGCTTCGCGCGGGCATCCTCACCTTCCTGCCGCCCGGGGCCAACGTTCGGGCGCTCAGCGCGTACCTGTCCGAGCACCACGTCTCCCACTCCGTGCGCCGGGGCCGCATCCGCCTGTCCCCCCACTTCTACAACCTGCCGTCGGAGATGGACCGGCTGGTGGAGCTGGTGAGGGGCTTCGGCGGCTGACTTCCGCGCCTACTGCTGCGCGGGGAAGAGCGTCTCGATGGAGAGGTAGCGCTCGCCGGTGTCGTAGCAGAAGCACAGCACGCGGCTGCCGTCGGGCATCTCGCCCAGCTTCTGACTCACGGCGGCCAGCGCGGCGCCGGAGGAGATGCCCACGAAGATGCCCTCCTCGCGCGCGGAGCGGCGGGCGAACTCGGCGGCGTCCTCCTCGTTCACCTGGATGGTGCCGTCGAGGACGTTGGTGTGCAGGTTCGCCGGGATGAAGCCCGCGCCGATGCCCTGGATGGGGTGGGGGCCGGGCTGGCCGCCGCTGATGACGGGCGACTTGGTGGGTTCCACCGCGAACACCTTCAGCTTGGGCCAGTGCTGCTTGAGCACCTCGGCGCAGCCGGTGATGTGTCCGCCCGTGCCCACGCCGGTAATCAGGTAGTCGAGCCCGTCCGGGAAGTCCTTCAGGATTTCCTGCGCGGTGGTGCGCTTGTGCACCTCGATGTTGGCCTCGTTCTCGAACTGCTGGGGCATCCACGCGTCAGGCACCTGCTCCACCAGCTCCTTGGCGCGGGCGATGGCGCCCTTCATGCCCTGGGCGCGCGGGGTGAGCTCGAACGTGGCGCCGTAGGCGGACATGAGGCGGCGGCGCTCGATGCTCATCGAGTCCGGCATCACGAGCACCAGCTTGTAGCCCTTCACCGCGGCCACCATGGCCAGGCCGATGCCGGTGTTGCCGCTGGTGGGCTCGATGATGATGCTGTTCTTCTTGAGGATGCCGCGCTTCTCCGCGTCCTCAATCATGGAGAGCGCGATGCGGTCCTTGATGCTGCCGCCGGGGTTGGCGCGCTCGAGCTTCATGTGGACCGTGACGCGAGACGGAAACAGCCGGTTGATACGCACGTGCGGCGTGTTGCCGATGGTCTCCAGGATGTTGTTCGCCTTCATGTCGGGCCTCGTCGGGGGCTGCGCGGTGGGTGCTTCGGGAGCGTTCAGATGTGGAACTCGATGGCGTCCATGGCGCCGTCGGCCCCTCGGGGGCGAATCTCACTGCGGCGGGTGACGACCGAGTTCTGGGGGATGCTCTGGGTGAGCCAGGCGTTGCCCGCGACGATGCTGCCGCGCCCCACCACCGTCTCCCCGCCGAGGATGGTGGCGTTGGCGTACACCACCACGTCGTCCTCGAGCGTGGGGTGGCGCTTCTTGTCGGCCAGGGCCTTCTCCACCATGAGCGCGCCCAGCGTGACGCCCTGGTAGACGGTGACGTTGTTGCCGATGAGCGTCGTCTCGCCGATGACCACGCCGGTGCCGTGGTCGATGACGAACCTGCGGCCGATGGTGGCGCCCGGGTGGATGTCCACGCCGGTGCGCTGGTGCGCGTGCTCGGTGAGCAGGCGCGGCAGCAGCGGGAAGCCGAGCGTGTGCAGCGCGTTGGCCACGCGGAAGATGGCGATGGCGAGGAAGCCCGGGTACGTGAGGATGACCTCGTCCACGGAGCGCGCGGCGGGGTCGGCCTCGAAGATGGCCTGCGAGTCCTGTCGCAGCCAGTCGTAGAGCTCCGGCAGCCGCTCCATGAAGCGCGTGGGGATGCTGGCGTTGATGTCGGGGTAGAGCGGGGCGAGCGTCTCGCGCAGGCGGTGGAGGCTGGCCTCCACGGTGGTGACGTCCCGGCGCACGGCGGCGGCGGTACACTCCAGGCGCTCGGCGAAGTGGGGGAACAGCAGTCCGAGCACCTGTCCGACGAACTCGGGAGCCGCCCGCCGCACATCCGGAGGGAAGCAGTGGCGCTGTCGGGCCTCCAGCAGCGCGGCGACCAGCCTGGCGTTTGAGTCTTCCATGAACCTCCCCCTTTTAATGCGGTGCGTGGTGAGCGCGCATCAGGGGAACGCCCGATTCGGACGTGGGGAGGAGGCCAGTGGACAGGGGCGCCGCCCCGGCTGGTCCCCGGGCGGGGGGCTGGGGCGCCTTGGCGCCTGGATTGGCCGGGGGTTACCCAGGGGGATGCCAGAAGGGAACATCATCCACCGGGTGGCGCGGGTCCATGGCCGCTGGCTGTCGGGTCGGCGCTTCACGGCGGATTCGCCGCAGGGGCGCTTCGGAGACGGGGCGCGGGTGGTGTCCGGGCGGGTGCTCCAGGCGGTGGAGGCGCACGGCAAGCACCTCTTCTATCGCTTCGAGGGCGAGGTGCGGCTGCATGTGCACCTGGGGTTGTTCGGGAACATCCGCCACTTCCGGCGCGAGGCGCCTGTGCCGTCCCCGGCCTGTCGGCTGCGGCTGTCCTCGCCCCACGCGACGCTGCACCTGTCCGGGCCGCAGGCCTGTGAGCTGTTGACGGCGGAGGACGAGGCGAAGCTCCGCGCGAGGCTCGGAGAGGACCCGCTGCGCGCGGAGTCGTCGCCCGAGCGGGCGCGCGAGAAGCTGTGTCGGGGGCGGATGCCGCTGGCGCTCGCGCTGTTGGACCAGGAGCGGCTGTCCGGCGTGGGCAACATCCTCCGGGCGGAGGCGCTGTTCCTGGCGAGGCTTCCTCCGTTGTTGCCGGCGGGCGCGTTGAGCGAGGCGGACTTCGCGAGGCTGTGGGACGTGCTCCAGCGGCTCTTGTCGGATGCGTCTCGGGATGGGCACATCGTCACGCCGGGCGCGCCGCGGGTGCCCGAGTGTGTGGCGGGGCGCAAGCGCGCGGAGCGCTTCTGTGTCTATGGCCGTGAGGGGCAGCCCTGTCCGCGCTGTGGCGCGAAGGTGCGGAGGCGCGAGCTGGCGGCGCGGGGGCTGTTCTTCTGCGCGGAGTGCCAGGGCGTCGACGCGGTGCCTCGACCTCGGGTCGCGAAGAAGAAGGCCCGTACCGTCGAGGTGAAGCGACGCGACGCGCGGCGCGAGGTGAAGAAGCGGACCGCCCGCTCGACGGCCCGGTGAGGTGCCGCGCAATTCCTGCGCGACGATGGGGAGTGTGCAGGCGGGGACGGTGAGGCTTGCCCACCGCGATGGACGGCGTGACGATGCCGGCATGAGCCCACTGCCTCCCTCGTACGTGCATGGCACCAGTTCCACTCCGCTGCTCGGAGAGACTATCGGGCAGAACCTGCGGCGGACGGTGGAGCGGTACCCGGACGGCGAGGCGCTCGTGGTCGTCTCCCAGGGCTACCGGGCGACGTACCGTGAGCTGTGGGACACCACGACGCAGGTGGCGAAGGGGCTGCTGGCCATGGGCGTGGAGAAGGGGGACCGGGTGGGGCTCTGGTCTCCCAATCGCTTCGAGTGGGTGGTGACGCAGTACGCGACGGCGCGCATCGGCGCCATCCTGGTCAACCTGAATCCGGCCTATCGCACGGCGGAGCTGGAGTACTCGCTCAACCAGTCGGGCACCAGCGTGCTCCTGCTGTCCAAGGGGTTCCGGCAGACGGACTACAAGTCGATGCTGGAGCAGGTGCGTCCGCGCTGTCCCGAGCTGCGCGTGGCGCTGGTGCTGGACGAGGACTGGGAGCTGCTCCTGTCCAACGCGAAGCACGTGAGCGGGCACACGCTGGAGGCGCGCGAGGCGTCGCTCCAGTTCGATGACCCCATCAACATCCAGTACACGTCCGGGACGACGGGCTTCCCCAAGGGGGCCACGCTGTCGCACCACAACGTGCTCAACAACGGGTACTTCATCGGCGAGGCGCTGAAGTACGGCCCCACTGACAGGGTGTGCATCCCCGTGCCGTTCTACCACTGCTTCGGGATGGTGATTGGCAACCTGGCCTGCACGTCGCACGGCTCCACGATGGTGATTCCGGGGGAGGCCTTCGAGCCGCTGGCGGTGATGCAGGCGGTGCAGGCGGAGAAGTGCACGTCGCTGTACGGCGTGCCGACGATGTTCATCGCGGAGCTGGACCACCCGCGCTTCGGTGAGTTCGACTTCTCCACGCTGCGCACCGGCGTCATGGCGGGCTCGCCGTGTCCGGTGGAGGTGATGAAGCAGGTGCAGTCGAAGATGAACATGCGCGAGGTGACCATCTGCTACGGGATGACGGAGACGTCGCCGGTGTCCACGCAGAGCTCGCTGGATGACCCGCTGGACAAGCGCGTGTCGACGGTGGGGCGCGTGCATCCGCACCTGGAGGTGAAGGTCGTCCACGCGGAGACGGGCGAGGTGGTGCCGCGCGGGACGGCGGGGGAGCTGTGCACTCGGGGGTACAGCGTGATGCTGGGGTACTGGGCGAACGAGGAGGCCACGGCGAAGGCGGTGGACCGCGCGGGGTGGATGCACACGGGTGACCTGGCGACGATGGACGCGGACGGCTACGTGCGCATCGTGGGCCGCATCAAGGACCTCATCATCCGGGGCGGGGAGAACATCTCGCCGCGCGAGGTGGAGGAGTTCCTGCACACGCATCCGGGCGTGAGCGAGGCGCAGGTCATCGGCGTGCCGAGCGTGAAGTACGGCGAGGAGGTGATGGCCTGGGTGAAGGCGAAGCCGGGCGTGTCGCTCACGACGGAGGAGCTGACGAAGCACTGCACCGGGCGCATCGCGAGCTTCAAGATTCCGCGCTACTGGAAGCTCGTGGAGGCGTTCCCGATGACGGTGACGGGCAAGGTGCAGAAGTTCCGGATGCGCGAGGTCTCCGTCGCCGAGCTGGGGTTGCAGTCGGCGGCGGACATCAAGACCGCCTGAGCGGCGCGCGGGCTCACCGACGGCGTGACGAAGGCTTCGCCTTGCGCGCGGTGGAGGTCTTCTTCGCGGCGGGCTTCTTCGTCGCCGAGGGCTTTGGGGCAGGAGCCTTCTTCGCCGGGGTCTTGGTGGCCTTGCGTGGAGCGGCGGCCTTCTTCGCGGGCTCCGCTGGAGGCTTCTTCGCGGCGGCCTTCTTCTTCGGCGCCTTCTTCAGCGCGGCCCGGGCCGCCGCGTCGACGCCGCGACGGGCCCAGGGCAGCAGCGCGTAGGCGTCATCGCTGGCGTCGGCGGGCGGCGTCCAGTAGCTCATCTCGATGCGCTGGCCCCCGCCTTCCCAAACGAAGGGACGGCAGCCCGCGGCCTGGAACTCCGGTCGGGAGACTTCGTCCGTCTTCAAGTAGAGCTGTCCGTCCCCGATGAGGCCGAACATCCGCCCGCCGAAGTACAGCCCCCAGCCGCCGAACATCCGCCGGGCCTGCACCGGGCCGAGCTTCTCCAACAACTCGACCGTGTACTCCACGAAGCTGTCCATTCGAGCCATGCGCGTGGAGGTTTACCAACTTCTGGAACCGTGCGGTACAGGCGTGGCGTGACGACGGGGTGGAGGTCTTCTCCCGCTACGGGTGCGCGCCAGTCGCGGATGGCTCGGTCGTGGGAACTTCCCTGACCTGGATGCCGGTGGCTTCCAGGGCGTGGAGCACCTCGACGAAGCGCTCGCTCACGACGATCATCGCGGGGTCCCAACGAAAGCGGAAGAGGTCCAGGGAAGACGAGTTCTCGACGGGATCGAGCCACCAAGCCTTCGGCGCTTCTGCCAGACGTTGGACTCCGCAGACCGTGCAGGGGGCCCCTGGAGGCGCCACGCCGCACTCCGGCTTGAAGCTGCCCCCAGATTGGAGCTCGAACTCGAACAGCGGGGGGACATCACGCGCCGCGGTCACGGCTGTCGGAATCGGGGTGATGCCGCGCAGCCCAGCGGCGAGCAATCGCTCGACGCCCTCGGGCTGGGCGAAGAGGCGCCAGGGCATGTCCATCGCAACAGGGGGCGGGCGTCCTCGGGCCGTTCCTACCAGTGGCCCCATTCCCATTCCCGAACGGGCAACTGCGCCTGCTGGGAGGAGCGGTAGGACGCGGTCCTGAAGGGGCGCGTACTCGTTCCAAGGAACGAACCTTGCCTTCCGGTACTGCCGTTCTTCGGGCAGGCCGGACAAGTCGACGCTCGGGTAATCGATTCCGAGGGCAGGCCCGGCATGACACTGAGGACACTCTGTCCCTGGTAACGCCCACCGGCGCTTCGCGTTGAGACTCCAACGCCGTTGCATGTCACCCAGGTCGAAGATAGGGGCCAGGCTGAAGTAGCGCATCAGTCCTCGGCGATCCGCATGTTGGCGGTGAGTTGCTGCCAGTACGTCATCGGCATCCCCACGAGACGATAGCGCTGGACCATGAGCCCTCCAAAGTCGAAGAGCCGCTGCCTCACCTCCGCGGGCCTTGGCCCGCCCTCCAGATTGGCCTCTCGCTCCACCTGCGTGATGTACTGGAGCCAGTCCGCGTTCCACGGGGCACCATGCCCACCACCGTGGATCTCCTTGTGCCGCTTCACGTCGATGGCCAGAACGTATTCGTGGATGTTGATCTGGCGGAACGCGAAGTAGTCCGCGAACGCACGGGGGAAGATGTGGTGCTTCTCTTTCGTGGCCTGCTCCCACTCCTTTCTCGCCTTCCGGAGCTCCTTCTGACTCGGTAGCTCCTCGGGGCGCTCCTTCCGGAAGACGAGCACGGGCTCGCGGCCGGGCAACACCTGCGGAGCTCCCCAGTACCGCTGCGGCGAGTTGCCCACCCCTGCCATCGGTGTGGCGGGGGCGCCCGTGCGGAATGCCACCGTAGCGGATGCGACGTCCTCGCATCGGTAGAGCCCACACGCGCCGTCTTCGCACGCGATGGTGACGCATCCCTCATCCCCGTCGTCTTCCGCCGCCTCGCGGCAGTCCTCCGCGGATTCCTCCTCGAGCGACAGCTCGAAAGTTCCCGCGTGGACGGCAGGTGCCGATGCACAGCTGGCGAGCAGGAGCAGCAGCACAACCCACCACTCACGCTTCGCCATGGATGTCCCCCCGGACATGGTGTTCTCTCTGTTTGGTTTGTTAGCGGAAGGTCGCCACCAGCGGGTTGTGGTCCGACGTGTCGCCCACGTTGATGACCTCCGCGGAGACCAGTCGCTCCGCCATGCGCGGCGAGGCGAAGACATAGTCCGTGCGGTAGTCGATGGTGACGCCGCCCCGGTTGCGCCGCGCCGTCACCCAACGTGTCGACGCGGCCCGCGTCGGCAGCGTGTCCACCCAGCCGTAGTCCTCGATGTCGTCGATGACGTCGAAGCGCGGGGGATGTCCATACTTGTCCGTGCCCGCCCGCCGCAGCCGGTCCTCCAGGTCCACCGGATACGGGTCCCTGCGCGACAGTGAGTTGAGGTCGCCGACCAGCAGATATTGTCCCTCGCGGAACCGGGACGCGTCCAACAACGAGCGCAGATACCGCGCCTCCACGTAGCGCAGCTTCTCGTGGTGCGCGTCGAAGTGCGTGCCGAACAGCGTCACCGGGCCGTTGGCCTCCAGCTCGCACTCGACGATGCAGTGGCCCAGGAAGTGCCGGTCATTGTGGATGCACAGCGAGCGCAGGGGAGGGCGGCTCACCACCGTGACGTGGTAGCACCGCCCGCTGGGCCGCGACCGTGACTGTCCCAGCACCAGGTGCGCCTCGTCCTGCGGCACGTCCAGCGCCTCGGCCACCCGACGCAGCCTCCCGCCGTCGTCCCAGCCCAGACACTCCTGGAGCACCAGCACGTCCGGTGCGTTCCGAGCGAGGAAGGTGACGATGTCGTCGAACCGCTCCTCGCCTCCCTGCAACACGTTGAACGTCATCACTTTCAGCGGCATGAATCTCCTCTCTCGCCCCAAGGACGCGCGGGTGGGCTCGCAAGCTACCGCACCCGCGGGCCCGAGGCCGCTCCCCCGCGCTTGCCCGCCCCCCATGGCTCGTGCATCGCTCGCACGCTCTCCACGATGAACGACTTGAGCTCGCGCGCCGCCGCGGTGAGATAGCCCTCGCCCCGATGCACGAGCGCCACCTGCCGCTTCAGTCCGCTCTTCGCGAGCGGCACCACGTCGAAGCCGCGCGATTGGTGGTCCCGCGCCATCAGCTCCGGGATGAGCGCCACGCCCAAACCCCGCTCGACCATGCGCCGCATCGCCTCCGCGTTGTCCGTCTCCAGCGCGAGCCTGGGCGTCACCCCGCGCGCCTCGCACTCGGCCTCCAGCGCCCGCGTCCCGCTCATGCTGGGGATGACCACCCACGTCTCCTCCACCACGTCCGCCAGGGACAGCGGCCGGGTGACCTTCGTGAGGCGATGCCCACGCGGCACCGCCAGCACCAGCACCTCCTCCCACAGCTTCTGCGCCACCAGGTCTGTGTGCCGCACCGGCAACGACACGATGGCCAGGTCCAGGACGCCTCGGACCACGTTGTCCTCGAGGGCCGTGCTCATTCCCTCGCTGAGCCGGGGGCGCACCTCCGGGAAGCTCCGCGCGAACGTCGGGATGATGTCCGGCAGCAGGTACGCCCCCACCGTGTGCAACGTTCCCAGTGACACGGGGCCGCGAGGCGTCCCCGACAATCGCTCCAGCTCGGACGTGCCCGCGGCCAGTGCATCCAGAGCGCGCCGTGCATGGGGCAGGAAGCGTTCACCCGCGTCGGTGAGGACAGCCCCAGCGGGCGTGCGGACGAGCAGCCGGGTGCCCAGCTCCGCCTCGAGCGCCTGGAGCTGCCGGGACAGTCCGGACTGGGACAGTCCCAGTCCCTTGGCCGCCGGGGAGAGGCGCCCCTCTTGTGCCACTCGGAGAAAGGCCTGGAGCTGGTCTCGGGTCATGCGGATTCGGCAAGAACTCTATGCGGAAGTTGCGATTTCCGCATGACCAGCCCCCGGTTACACGTTCGGAATGGATGGAAGCGGTGTGTCGGTAGAGCCGGTGCCCTCCGCTCGGCCCGGGGTGGCGAGGCGGACGGCCACCGGGGCGGTGCTGCTGGCCCTGGTGGTCAGCGCCTTCGAGGGCACGGTGGTGACCAGCGCCATGCCCACCATCACCCGCGAGCTGGGCGGCCAGCACCTCTACTCGTGGGTCTTCTCCGCGTTCCTCTTCGCCTCCACCGTCGGAGTGCTCATCTCCGGCAAGCTGGCGGACCGGCTCGGCCGCAAGCCCGTCTTCTTCGCGGGCATGGGGTTGTTCCTCGTCGGCTCCGCGCTGTGCGGGCTCGCCGACTCCGTGCACGCGCTCATCGCCTTCCGGGTGCTGCAAGGGCTCGGCGCCGGCGCGCTCCAGCCCACCACGCTCACCATCAGCGCGGACCTCTACACGCTGCGCGAGCGCGCCGCCGTGCAGGGCCTGTTCACCGGCGCGTGGGGCGCGGGCAACGCGGTGGGCCCCCTCATCGGCGGCTGGCTGGTGATGCACGCGTCGTGGCGGTGGGTGTTCCTGGTCAACGTCCCCGTGGGCCTGTTCGCCGCGCTGCTCCTGTATCTCTCGTACCGGGACCCGCCGCGCCGCACGGACGTGAAGCTGGACCGCTGGGGGCCCGTGCTCGCGGGCACCTCCGCCGCGCTGCTCCTGTTCTCACTGGAGCCCGGGCACGCGGAGCTCAGGTGGCTGTGTCTCCTGGGGGCGGTGGTGCTGGGCGCGGGGCTGGTGTTCCAGCAGCGCAAGTCCCACGCGCCCCTCCTGCCGATGGAGCTGGTGAAGGACCGCACGGTGCTCAGCGGCGTCGCGGGAGGCATCGCCGGTGGCGCGCTGCTCTACAGCATGGCCGCGTGGGTGCCGCTGTGGATGACGGAGCAGGGCGGACAGACGCCCATCGTCGCCGGACTGACGCTGCTGCCCATGTTGCTGGGATGGTCCGTGGGGTCGACGTTCGGCGTGAAGCTGCTGGTGCGAGGCGGTATGCGGCTCAGCGCGGGCGTGGGCTTCGCCGTGGCGGCGACGGGCGCCGGGCTGCTCGCGCTGACGGCCGCGTACGGATGGGGCACGTATGCGGCGCTCGCCTCGCTCGCGGTGTTGGGCATGGGGCTGGGACCGGCGGCGAGCACGTCGCTCATTGGCCCGCAGTCGCGAGCCCCCTGGCATCACCGGGGCATCGTCACCAGCAGCCTCTACGCGACGCGCCTGCTGGGTGGCTCGCTCACGGTGGCCGCGCTGGCGCTGGCACGAGGCCACTTCGCCCTGCAGTTCGCCATCGCGGGCGCGCTGGCGGGTGTCGTCGCCCTGGGGCTCGCCGTGGCCGCTCCCGGCAAAGCCACGAGCGAGGCCTGAGCCTCAGTTCGACTCCTTGAGCGCGAGCGGCCACAGCTTCGCGAGCGCCGAGCGTAACTCCGTCGCGCTGGCGTAGCGGTCCTCGGGGCGCTTCTCCAGCAGCTTCAGCACCACCCGCTCGAACGCCCCCGGCAGGTTCGGCCGCAGCGTCGTCAGCGGCACCGGCGCCTGCTGCACATGCAGGAACATCAGCGGCACCGGGTCCGAATGTCGGAACGGCAACTGCCCCGTGAGCAGCTCGTACGCCACGATGCCCAGCGCATACAGGTCCGTCACGGACGACACGGGGGGACTGCCCATCACCTGCTCGGGCGCCATGTACTCGGGCGTCCCCAGCACCGTCCCCTGCGCCGTCGTCCCGGCCACATGCGCGCTCTTCGCCAGGCCGAAGTCCATCAGCTTCAGCACCCCGCCGCGCGTGATGAACAGGTTCGCTGGCTTCACGTCCCGATGCAGCACGCCCCGGCCATGCGCGTGCTCCAGCGCCACGGCCGCGTGCGTGAGCCACCGCAGCGCCTCCGCGAGCGTGGGGCGCCGCTCCATCATCCGCTGGCGCAAGTCCATCCCGTCCAACAACTCCACCGTGAGGAAGTGCCGCTCCCCATCCATCCCCACGTCGAAGACGCGCAGGATGTTCACGTGCTCCAGCGCCCGGGCGTGCTCCACCTCCTGGCGGAACCTCGCCACCGTCGCCGCGTCCGCGTGCGGCGTCGCCAGCACCTTGAGCGCCACGCGATGCCGCTCGAGCAGGTCGTGCGCCTCGTACACCGTGGAGCTCCCACCCGCGCCCAGCCAGCGCTCCACGCGGTAGCGCTGGGCCACCACCTGCCCCGGCATCAGCCCTCGCACCATCGCCGCGGGGAGCGGCGCGGGCGTGGGGATTCCCTGGAGCAGCGTCCCGTGCGGGGACACGGGCGTCGAAGCGCGCAGCGTCTCGCCCAGGGACACCGGGGGCGGAGGCGTTGTCGGCGCGGGACCCCACGACAGCTCGGGCGCGGGAGCCGGCGTCGTGCCCGCCGTCACCTTCGTCTCCTGCACGCCGCCGAGGTACACCACACCCCCGGCGTCATCTTCCGTCGAGCCCACCGCTCCTCCCTCGGTGTCCGTTGGCCCGTGCCGCGGCTCAGGGGTCCAGCAGCGAGATGTGCGAGGGGGCTCCCGCGCCCTCGATGTCCAGGTGCGGCGTGGGCAGGTTGTACTCCGCCGCCGCGCTGGTGGCCTCCACCATGATGGGGCCGGCAATCTCAGGCGGCTCACCCTTGCACAGCACGTCCACCACGTGCTCCACGGTCCACTTGCCCAGGCGGTTCACCACCAGCCGGTTGCCCTCGAACGTCGACGTGTCCGACAGCTCGTCACTGGCCCCCAGCTTCACGTCCACCGACTCGCCCAGGTAGCCCCGCGCGAGCGCCAGCACCCGGTCCACCACCGCGTTCCAGGCCTGGATGTGCGTCTTGTCCTGGGCCTCGTCCATGATGTCCAGGCCCACCTGCAGCCGCTCCATCCGCTCCAGGAACTGCTGCACCAGCGGCCCCCGGATGACGCGCCCGTGCTGCGGCGCGATGATTTCCACCGCCGGCGTGAGCTTGCGGATGGTGGCCACCGTGCGCGCCAGCGCCGCGTTCACCGGCATGTAGATTTGATGGAACGCGCGGATGCCCGCCCAGTCGGACTCGTCCGCGTACAGCCCCTTCGCGTTGGCGTCCGTGAGCCCGCCGAACAAATCCCCCGTGAAGAGCACGCGCGTCTGCGGGTCGTAGAGCATCACCGCGCCCCGGAAGTGACAGAAGGGCGAGGGCACCGGCAACAGCTTGTGCCCGGTGGGGACGCTCAGCCCTTGCGTGAACTTCTCGGTGGCGATGAAGCGGTTGCGCGGCAGGTTCTGGTGGACGATGAGCCGCCAGGTGTCCTCCGAGCAGAGGATGCCGGCGCGAGGCGCATAGCGCGCGGAGATGATGCTCGCCGACGAGCCCACGTCCGGGTCCTGGTGGTTGATGAACACGGCCGACAGCCGCTCCATCCCTCCGATGAGCGACGTCACCTTGGTGTGGATGGTGGAGAAGTCGCTGCTCGAGCCCGGGTCGATGAGGAGGTTGAACTCCGAGGCCCGCTGCGTCTTCACGTCCGTCCCCCGGAAGCGTCTCAGATAGGGGTTGGCGTAGAAGATGTTGCCCGGCTCCCGCTTGCCCACCCAGAACGTCTCGGGAGCAATCTCCACGGGGACGATTCTCAGGTCGTTGCTCAAGCCCGATGCGGGATGGTCGCTGCTGCTCATGTGACGGGGTTCCTTCACGGTGAGGTGATGTCCCCTCGCCATAGCAAGGCGTGCGCCGAGGCCCGTCCTCCCTCGGGGACCCAGGCGCCAGCCACCTCCGCGCCGTGCATTTCCTGCGCGCCCGGAGGCAGGCACGCAGCTCCTGCGGGCCCGGGGCTCACCCCCGGTGGGGGCAGGCGGGCTGGACGAGGAGGCTGCGAGCCCGCGTGTGCGCGTGGCACACTGCCGGGGTCCTTCGCACCCACCACTCCATGCCAGACGCCTCCTTCCTCTCCGCCTGGGGGCTCCCGGGCCTCTTCTTCGTCGCGATGCTCGCGGGCTCGGTGGTGCCGGTGCCCTCCGAGGCGCTGCTCGCCGCGGTCATCTATGGCGGCGCTCCGCCGATGCTCGCCACGGGCGTGGCCACGGTGGGCAACGTGCTGGGCGCGGTGTCGCTCTACCTGCTGGGGTTGTGGGTGGCGCGCGGCGGAGGCGGGGCGCTGGGGCGCTGGTATGCGCGCCGTCGCGAGAAGGAGGGCCCGCGCATGGAGCGCGTCGAGGCGCGGCTGCGAACCTGGGGCGCGCCCGCGCTCTTGATGTCGTGGATGCCCATCGTCGGCGACGCATTCGTCATCGCCGGCGGCATGGTGGGCGTCAGGCCCCTGCCGTTCGTCGTCTTCGTCACGCTGGGCAAGGGTTTGCGTTACGCATTTGTCGCCCTGTCCACCGCCGCTGCCCTGTAGGGCGACGTCTCGTCATGTTTCAATCGTGTTTCGCCAGTATTTCCGTCAGTCCCGGAAGGTAAGTTGAGGCCGTGGTTCCAGGCGAAGCCTGTCTGGCCCACCCGTTCAGCATTCGTTGCCGACCCTCAACCGCTCCCCCTGGCGGGAGCAGGACTGGACCTCGTGCGAAACACCCTCGCAGTCTCGACGCGCGCGCTGTCGTCATGGCGCCACTGGCTCATGGTGCTCTTGCTGGGACTCGCCGCCTGCGGTGGCGAGGCGCCCGTGTCGGACGCGCCCTCGGAGGAGACGTCGCTCGGTGAGCGCGGTGACGCGCTGGCCAACGTGCGCCTGCGGCTGATGGCGGCGAACCTCTCCAGTGGCAACGGGCAGGACTACGACCCGGGCCACGGCATCCGCATCTTCCAGGGCACGGACGCGGACATCGTGATGATTCAGGAGTTCAACTACAAGACGGACTCCGCCGCCGACCTCCGCGGCTTCGTGGACACCGCCTTCGGGCCGGGCTTCTCGTACTACCGCGAGTCCGGCGCGCAGATTCCCAACGGCATCATCAGCCGCTACCCCATCATCGCCTCGGGCGAGTGGGACGACCCGCAGGTCAGCAACCGCGACTTCGCCTGGGCGCGCATCGACATCCCCGGGCCCAGGGACCTGTGGGCGGTGAGCGTGCACCTGCTGACGGCGAACGCCAGCACGCGCAACGCGGAGGCGCAGAGCCTGGTCAGCCGCATCCAGGCCAACATCCCCGCGGGGGACTACCTGGTGATTGGCGGCGACCTGAACACGGGCAGCCGCTCCGAGTCGTGCTTCGGCACCCTGTCGCAGGTGGTCACCACCGCCAGCCCGTATCCGGCGGACCGCAACGGCAACACCAACACCAACGCGGGCCGCAACAGCCCGTATGACCACGTGCTGGTGGACAGCGACCTGCGGCCGTACCAGACGGCGGTGGTCATCGGCGGCAGCTCGTTCGCGAACGGGCTGGTGGTGGACACGCGGGTGTACTCGCCCATCGGCGAGATTTCCCCGGCGCTCTCGGGCGACAGCGGCGCGTCCGGCATGCAGCACATGGGCGTCATCAAGGACTTCCTCATCCCCGGGGACGCGGCGTCCTCCAGCCTGACGGTGACGTCGCCCAACGGCGGTGAGAGCTGGACGACGGGCAGCGCCCGCTCCATCTCCTGGACGTCCTCGGGTGTGTCGAGCGTGCGGGTGGAGTACACGCTGAACGGCAGCACGTGGACCACGCTGTCGTCGAGCACGTCGGCCTCTGCGGGGAGCCTCGCGTGGACGCTGCCCACGACGGCGAGCACCACGGCGCGCGTGCGGGTGACGGACACGTCCAACGCGAGCATCACGGACACCAGCGACGCGGTCTTCTCCATCTCCACGGGCGGCGGTGGCGGCACGGGGACGCTCCTCATCAACGAGGTGCTGGTGAACGAGGCGGGCTCGGACGTGAGCGGCGAGTTCGTGGAGCTGGTGAACACGGGCACGGCGTCGTTGAGCATCGCGGGGTGGACGGTGTCGGACGCGGCGAGCGTGCGGCACACGTTCCCCAGCGGGACGACGGTGCCGGCGGGCGGCGTCATCGTGGTGTTCGGCGGCGCGGCGGGCATCCCCTCGGGCACGCCCAACGCGGTGGCCGCGTCCACGGGCACGCTGGGCCTGTCGAACAGCGGTGACACCGTGACGGTGAAGAACGCCTCCGGCACCGTGGTGGACACGGCGGTGCTGTCCTCGGCGATGGCGGGCACGGACGGTGTGTCCGCGAACCGCAGCCCGGATCTGGGCTCGGCCGCCACCTTCGTGCTGCACACCAGCCTGTCCAGCCTGACGTCCTCGCCGGGACGGCGCGTGAGCGGCGCGGCGTTCTGATGCGGGCCCGCGCCCCCTCGGTGAAGAGGGGGCGCGGGTGGGTCAGCGGTACAGTCGGATGTCGCAGACTCGCGACCCGCTCGGGAGGCCGGGGAAGTCGCCCGCCACATAGAATCGGATGTAGCGCGCCGTCAGGCCGCCGCCGGGGCGGTCCGTGTAGTCCTTCACCAACGTCTGGTGCGGCGCGTAGGACAGCGAGCCGCTGTCATGCATGCTCCAGGTGCTCCCGTTGTGGCTGGTGCCCATGTACCAGCTCCGCGGGTTTCCGTTTCCGAACAGCACCTCCATCCGCTTGACGAGGTGCTCCTGCCCCAGGTTGACGATGACGGACTGCTCGTCGCCGCTGGTCGTCCACCAGCACGAGCCGAGGTCCGAATCCGTCACCGTGAACGCCGCGATGGCGTTGACGGTCGCGTTGCCGGACGTCGCGGGAATCTTGAGCTGGAGCTCGGGGGAGACGAAGAAGGGCAGGGTGACGCCGAAGTGGCCGGGGTCGGCGCGGTCCACCACCTTGAGAATCACGTTCGAGCCGCCCCAGCCTCCCGTGTAGAAGTCCCAATACGTGGACGTCGTGGGGCTGATGGACTCCGCGAGCTTCGACCACGTCGCGCCGTTGTCACGCGAGGCGTAGTAGTCCACGGCCAGCGGCGTCGGGTTGGACCAGAAGAGTCGGACGTTGACGCCGTCGAGAGGCGGGGTGGACAGGTTCGGCTGCTTGACGTCGATTCCATTGCTCACCGTCAGCGTGATGGCGTTGGAGACGACCTCCGGCTGATGCGGGTCCACGACGCGCCACTGTGACGTCGTCGGAAGAATGGAGGGGTCCAGCGGGATGAAGAAGTTGGAGACGGTCCCCACCGTCTGCCAGCCATTGAACTCCGTGCCGGTGCGCGCGCGCTGGAGCACCACCGTGTCGCCTCCTCCGTTGACGAGAATCACGGGCACCGTCTGGCGATGATTGACCGGGGACTCGAAGGAGATGGTGGGCTTGGCGACGGGGTTCTGCACCCAGATGGGCGCCAGGGTGACCTCGGCGTTCTCCCATTGCTGGTTGAGCGTGACGACGTAGATGGACTCGTAGGGGGTGAGCGAGAAGACCTGCTTCAGGTCGATGAGGCTCGGGTCGGTGTAGGTGAACTCCTTGATGGGCGTGCCGGGCTGGAAGGGACTCCAGACCCTGAGCTTCGTCCAGTTGTTGCCGCCGCCGGTGCCGTCCTTGGTGGTGCCCCAGACGGTGAAGTCGAGCCGCCGCTCGGCCGGGGTCAGCGAGAACTCGGAGCCCATGGTCCGCCCGTTGACCATGAAGAAGCCGGACGCCGGCGGCAGCGCCGTGCGGTACACCCATCGGTTGCGCAGCGCCCTCAGGAAGTTGCCGTAGTCGAACCATTCACCCGGGGGCAGCACGATGCCGGTGCGGCCCTGGGCGGTGTCGCGGCCGTGAATCTTCTCGCGGGGGACGCCGGGCTCGTCGATGTAGGGCAGCACCCAGGCGCCGTTCGGGTGCTGGAAGGTGAAGGGCTCGCCAAGCTGCGCCCGGGTGGTGGCGTGGGAGTCCGTGTTGGAGGCGGGCGCGACGCGGAAGCCGCGGCGCAGCAGCTCGAAGTATCTGTCGTTGTACTCAGCCAGTTCCACCGCGTCGCGCACGTTGCGGCGGCGGTCCGGCTCGGTGGGCAGCGCGAAGAAGACGTCCTCGTTCGGGTGGTTGAGCTGGACGTGGGTGCTCTGGAGCGGGTCGGTCGAGTAGTGGTTGAGGATCTCGTGGTGCCAGTTCCAGAGGCTGTTCGAGTTGAACCGGATGCGGCGGTTGAAGCTGTTGAAGTGGTGCTCGGGGTCGGAGCCCAGGTGGCTCTCCACCCCCGCGAGCGTCAGCATCTCCGGCTGCCCGTTCGCGTCCTGCTCCAGGCTCACCTGCCCGACGGGGTCGTCCTCGTCGTAGGACGGCCAGAACGTGGTGTGGTTGCTGGTCCCGAAGAAGTCGTAGCCATGGCGGAAGGCGGAGAGCAGGACCTCGTCACGCCGGATTTGTGGCGTGTAGTCGAGGCTCACGCCCCCCATCTCCGAGTGTCCCCGGGGGTGGCTGTGCAGGTCTCCGACGAAGGTCTGCCAGCCGCCTCCCAGCTCGGTGGCGATGCGGTTGCGATACCGGCTCTCGCGTACGGCGGGGAGCGGATAGCGGTCGGAGGAGCCGACGTTGGTCGTGTCACTCGCGAGGCCCGGGCTCGCGGATAGGACGGTGGCCAACAGCATCCAGGGACTGCGACTGCCACGACGAGACATGGGGACTTCCTCTGTCAGCAAAGGGGGGGCGCGGGCCTCGAAGGGCCCCGCGCGGCTGACAAAGGGACTACGGAGGGACGCGACGAACCTGGTCGTCGCGCCGTGTCTCAGTGACTCTCGCCCGGAGACGTCAGTGCGCCCTCGCGCTCCGAGGTCCGCGCGGTGTGCGCGCCTCCATCCTGGGGACCGGGCGTCGGCGGGCTCGCGGGCGTCGGGTGGTTGCGGCCGTAGTCGCGCTCGTGGATGCGCACCAGCGCCAGGAAGAAGGCGACGATGAGCGGACCCAGCAGGAGGCCCACCGTGCCGAACGCGGCCAGGCCGCCGAGCAGCGAGAAGAAGACGATGGCGCCGTGCTGGTGCATGCCGCGCTTGGCGAGCAGCGGCTTGACGATGTTGTCCACCAGCCCCACCACCACCGTGCCCCAGATGGCCAGGAACAGCGCCGCCCACGGGTGGCCGCTGAAGAACATCAGCGCCGCGGCCACCAGCACGACGATGGCCGCGCCCACCGCGGGAATCAGCGCCATGAAGAACGCCACGCCGCCGAAGAACAGCGGCGCGGGCACCTGGACGATGAGGAACCCCACCAGCGCCGCGAAGGCCTGCACGCCTGCCGTCACCACCGACGACAGCAGCACCGCGCCGGACACGCTGCGGAACTCGCGCATGATCTCCAAGGTCTCACCGCGCCTGAGCGGCGACACGCTCTCAATCCAGTGCACCAGCTCCCTCCCGTCCGTGAGGAAGAAGAACAGGGCGATGAGCATCATCGTGGTCTGGAAGGCGATGGAGCCCGTGGCCGCCACCGCCCCCGTCACCGCGCGCGCCGCCGTCCCGCCCTGGTTGCTCACCTGCTCCTGGATGGTCTGGTCCAGCTGCTGCTCCTCCAGGGGCATCCGCTGCATCAGGCTCTCGGCGCCCTTGCGCACCGGCCCCGGCAGCTTCTGCACCAGCCCCTCCACGCCCTCCTGCTGCACCGTCTTGGTGACGAACTGCGCGCCGGAGGACACCTCCGCCACCACGAACGCGGTGAGCCCGCCCAGGGGCAACAGCAGCGCGAGGATGACGGCCGTGCAGATGAGGCCCGCCGAGATGTTCTTGCGCCCCCTGAGCTTGCGCGTCAGCCGGACGTGCAGCCCGTAGAATGCGCCCGCGAGCACCGCCGCCAGGAAGATGCCCTTGGCGAAGGGCTTGATGACCAGGGCCAGCAGGAACAGCGACAGCAGGATGAGGCCGGTGAACACACGCCGGGCGGTCTGCTCGGAAGCCATACCCGTGAAGCTAGGGCGGGTTGCGCGGGAGGGAAGGGGGAGGCGGCCCCCCAGGCCGGCTGCCTGCTCCACGAGCAAGAAGACTTGGGCCCGGGCCCCGGGCGGCTAGAGTGCCCCGCCATGCCGGCATTCGAATCGAGTCAGTTCACCCCGTGGCTGCTCCAGGCGCTGTGCGCCGCCTTCCTCGCCATCCTCTTCCTCCAGTCCGGACTGGACAAGGTCATCGACTGGAAGGGCAACCTGGGCTGGCTCACCGGGCACTTCGCCAAGAGCCCCCTGAAGGGCATGGTGCCGTTGATGCTCGGCGTCATCACGCTGCTGGAGCTGGCGGCCGGCGCGCTCAGCGGCGCGGGGGTGGTCTCGCTCATCGCCACGGGCAGCCCGGCGCTGGCCTTCTTCGGCGCGCTGCTGTCCGCCGTGTCGCTGGTGTGCCTGTTCTTCGGCCAGCGCATGGCCAAGGACTACGCGGGCGCGGGCGGGCTGGTGCCGTACTTCCTGCTGTCGCTCGCGGCCATCTACGTCACGCGCATGCGCTAAAAGGCCCCGCGTCACATCACCTTGCGCGTGGGCACCAGCGCGTTGGCGGACAACAGTCCGGCCACCAGGGCCACCGCCACCATCAGCATGTTGAAGGCGGTGTCGACGCCCGCCACCACGTCGCGCTCGAGCAGCGAGGACAGGCTGCGGAAGCCCACGCTGCCGGGCACCAGCAGCATCAGCCCGGGCACGACGACGGTGACGGAGGGCTTGTTGCGAAGCCGCGCCAGCACGTTGCCCACGATGCCCAGCGCGAGCGCCCCCACGAAGGCGCCCAGCTGCGGTCCGAGCAACTCCGAGCCCAGGCGGGCCCCGAAGAACGCGAACGTGCCCGCGGCCGCAATCCAGCCCCAGTCCCGAGGCCGCGCGCGGAACAGCACGCCGATGGCGACGCCCGCCACCAGCAGCGCCACGGCCTGGGTCCACGAGGGCAGCGACGGCGGCGGCGGGGCGACGGGCGGCGGCAGCAGCACGGACAGCTTGCTGCCCAGCGCGACGCCGAAGCCCAGCTGGAGGAACACCACCGCGGCGCCCGTGAGGCGCGAGGTGCCGGAGATGAGGTGGCGCGTGGCCAGCTCGTTGAGGGCCACCGTCAGCGTCAGGCCGGGCAGCAGGACGATGAGACCCGCCAGGGTGGCGACCTGGATGGACAGCGGGCCGATGACGCTCGCGGCCAGCACGGCGAGCGCGGAGGAGAGGATGGCGCCCACGGGCTCGAGCACGCGGGCGGTGGTGGGCTGGCGCTGGGTCACCTCACCGAGGATTCCGATGAGCAGGCTGCTCACCGTGGCCACCGCCATCTCCTTCAGTCCCCCACCGAACAGACGGGCGCCCGCTCCTCCGGCGAGCGCCCAGCAGAGAATCTGGAGCACGGGCCCGAAGCGCGGGGGGCGGGCGAGGATGTCCTCCACGCGCAGCGCGCCCTCGGCGGGCGTGAGGCGCGAGTGGATGACGTCGTCGGCCAGGACGTCGAGCTGCGTGAGGCGCTCCAGGTCCATGTCCCCGGGCTCCACGCGGATGAGGCTGGTGCGCAGCGCCTCGGGCGGGCCGAAGGACGCGAACAGGGACGTGGGGGTGGAGAAGAAGCGGCCCTCCAGGCCCAGGCGCTCGGACACGCGCTTCATCAGCCCCTCCAGCCGGTGGGAGGGAGTGCCGTAGCGGTGCAGCGCCTCGGCCAGTCTCAGGGTAAAGGCGACGGACGGCCCTGGCGGTGCCGGGTGGTGTTGGAGCGAGGCGGCGATTTCAGGAGGGACGGCCACACGCGGCGCAATGGCAGAGCCGCCCGGGTGGAGTCAAATGGCGGCACGGTGACGTCCGCCTGTCCGCCATGCGCGCTCGGGAAGCACGGCTGATGGGGTCTCCAAAGAAGACAAGGGATGTCGGGGTGGTGCAGGAAGGAGACGAGAGCATGGCGCGCAAAAGCAGGACTCCCAGGTGGCTGGAGGCGGCGCGGA
>NZ_SRLW01000369.1:0-8681 GCF_006518215.1 Myxococcus sp. AB025B | reverse complement strand
GCGTGGCGCGGGGGGCTGGGACGTCACGTCAGCCCTTCCGCGCGTGGGGACGGGGGCTTTCAGGTTCCCTGCTCGATGAGCTCGACGCGGTAGCCGTCCGGGTCCTCGACGAAGGCGATGACGGTGGTGCCATGCTTCATCGGCCCCGGCTCGCGGACGACCTTGCCGCCGGCCTCGCGGATGGCGTCGCACGTCGCGCGGATGTCCTTCACGCCCAGGGCCACGTGGCCGTAGGCCGTGCCCAGCTCGTACTTCTCCACGCCCCAGTTGTGGGTGAGCTCCAGTGCGGGGTGCGTGTCCTCGGGGCCGAAGCCGACGAAGGCCAGGGTGAACTTCCCATCGGGGTAGTCACGGCGGCGCAGGAGCGTCATGCCGATGATCCGGGTGTAGAAGTCGAGCGACTTCTCCAGGTTCCCCACGCGCAACATGGTGTGCAGGATTCGCATGCCGCGCTTCATAACGCCCCGGGCGCCGCGCGTCTCGCGCGGGCTGTCGGCACTCGGACTATGGGTTCACGGAGGACTCGTTGGCCCGGACCTTCCGTGGAACGGTGAACGTCCCCACGGCCACCCGGCCGTCGGAAACCGGCCGTCCCGGCGCCTCGAGCAGGGGCACGCGCGACTGGTCGCCGCCCGCGTGCCACAGCCCCACCATCACCGTCCACTCACCCTGGGGCCAGCCGCGCGTGGACACGGAGAACGCGTCGCGCAGCAGCGTGTCCCTGGGGGCGTCGGTGAAGAACCAGGTGCCGCCCACCACGTCGTGGTCCGCGCCGAGTCGACGACCGTCCGCCGCGACGATGTGCACGAAGATGCCCACCGAGCGCGGCACCGGCCCCGTCACGCGCCAGTTCAGCACCATGGACGCGATGCCCTCCGCGTCGGGCTCCTCGGGAAGCTCCGCGGCTACCAGTTCCACGGGCACACCGAAGCGCGCGTTGATGGGCGTGGCCTTCGCGGGCAGCTGCGCCACCGTCAGCGGAGAGCCATCCTGGTTGCGCGGGTCCGGCTTCGCCACGGGCTCGCTCCAGGCGGTGGCCACGACGCCCCACGCGACGAGGGGCACCAGGGCCACGCCCACCGTCGCGGGCCAGGACAGCCGCTGTCCCCGACGCTCGCGCCACAGGAGCAGACCAAGCCCCACCCACGCGAGCACGGAGACCATCGAGCCTCCGAGCCCCGAGCGGGGCAGGAAGCTCAGCACCACCTGATGGTGGCCCTCGGGCACGCGTACGCCGAGCAGCCCGTCGTGCGAGACGACCTCGCCCTGTGAGGACTTCCAGCCGGGGTGCCAGTTCTGGTTGACCAGGAGCACGGTGGGCCGCGTGGCGTCCACGTCCACGGTGAGGCGGTTGGGGGTCCACTCCACGCGGCGCGCGGTGCCGGAGCCGGGCTCCTCCAGGTACTCCTCCTGGTTCAGGTCGCCGCGCAGCTTGGAGGACATGGGCACGGGCCACGCTTCACCGCAGGCGATGGAGCCTCGGTTGAGCGCGAGCAGGTGGCCTTGCGACCAGCGGTTGCCGCGCGCCTGCGCGAAGGGCTGCTCCTTCTCGACGGGCTGCGGAATCATCTGCGCCCAGTGCGAGAGGTTGTCGAAGGCGCGAAGCTGGAGCCCCCAGCTCGCCAGGTCCACCGCGCACGCGGCCGCCGCGGCCCAGGTCCACCGCGCGGGCGAGCGCCACGTGCGCGCCAGCAGGACGGTGAGGCCCAGCGCCGCAAGCTCGGCGAGGAAGAAGCAGGTGGGGACGAGGAAGCGCTCGGGGTAGCGGAACGTCTCGAAGATGGGCAGCGTGCGCAGGCCCGCGAACAGCGACGGTGACGCCGCGTAGCCCGCGGCCATCCACGCGCAGAGGCCGGCGACGATGGCGGGGTACAGCGCGCGACGCCACGCGAAGGCGAGGGCCGGCAGCGCGAGCGCGAGCGCGGCGGGGGCGAAGTAGAAGTTGCCGGTATCGCTGTAGCCGGAGCGCGCGGGGAGCTCGAGCAGCATCTTCACGAGCGGCGTGAGCGCGTTGCCTGGTGTGCCGGCCATGACGCGCGGCGAGGAGCGCATCGTCTCGAGGATGGGCCACAGGCGGAAGGCACAGGCGGCCAGCGTGAAGCACGCGGTGGCGCCCAGGGACCACAGGGCCTGGATGCGGCGGGGCGTGCCGCGCAGGGTGTAGAGCGAGCGGCCCGTCTCGAGGACGACGAAGAGGGCGCCCATGGGCACGGGGTAGGTGCCGCCGAAGGCGAGCAGCAGGGAGAAGACGGCGGCCACGAGCGCGGCGCCGGACAGCCTGCCCTCGACGGCGCGGCGGGTGCCGACGAGCAGCCACGGCAGCAGGAGGAAGCCCGCGAAGTTGAGCCAGCCGATGGACCAGGACAGCGCGGTGAAGCCCATCAACCCGAAGAGGGGCGCGGCGCCGAGCGCGCCTGTCGCGGAGCCCACGCGTCGTCGGGCGTAGTGGAAGAAGCCCTCCATGCCGAGCACGAGGAACATCCACAGCAGCACGGGCTCCGCGCGGCGCGGACCGATGAGCGAGGACACCAGCACGGTGGGCGCGAAGACGCGCGTCTGCGGACTGCCGAGCGCGTACTGCCCGCCGCAGGACCAGGGGTTCCACAGCGGGAGCTGTCCGTAGTGCGTTACGCTGCGCGTGCCCGCGTCCTCGTATGAGTCGAGCAGGTGCGAGTCGCGGAAATCGTTCAGCCCGCCGGCGACGGACAGGGGCCGCCAGCACGCGATGAGCGCGATGACGCCGAAGAGGGCCAGGCGCACGCTGGTGAGCGAGGCGGCGCGGTGCACGGCGCGGAGCAATCCGTGGGACGAGGTCGTCATGCGCGAAGGGGCGCGCCGTGGAGCGCGAGAGCGGGAGAGGTGGCTCGCATCCGTCGAGGATGGAGTGAGGAAGCGGTGGGACGGAGCGCTTCATCGGCTCCGGGCGACGTCACGTGCGAGGTGCTTCCGCGCATCGGCGAGTGAACATCGACCGTCGCCGCCCACCCAGAATGCAGTGGGGAAGCGGTGGGGCAGAGCGCTTCATCGGCTCCGTACGACGTCACGTGTGAGGTGCTCCCGTGCATCGGCGAGAGCGCATCGGCCAGCGGCTCCCACCGAGGAGTCAGTGAGGAGTCGGCGGGGCGATGCGCTCCGTCCGTCCCGGGCGACGCCTCGTGTGGGAGGCTCGCTCGTGGCATCGGGAGGTCGGCGACTGTCGCTGCCCACCGGGGTTGCAGTGAGCAACCGGCGAGGCAAAGCGCTCCGGTTGCCCCGGGCGACGTCACGCGCGGGAAGCCCCCTGGCGTCGGAGCGCACTCATCATCCGCCCGCTCGCGAGCGCCGCCGTCGCGCGAGGCACGCGCAGACCACGCGAGGTGAGAGGTCTCGCCGCGCATCAGTCGTAGAACGGCCGTGGCTTGCACGGGCTCGCGGTGGCCTTGCGAGGCGCCGTCACGGGCGACGAGGCGCGCAGCTCCGTGTCGATGGCGTCGAACACGTCCGTGACGGGGACATCGCGCCGTCGCGCCTCGTTCATCACCCAGCCGCGCTCCGAGGCACCGAAGTCGTCATCCTGGGACCAGTGGTCGCCGGGGAACGAGTGCATCGAGCGCCGCCGCCAGTGGGGCTCGGCTTCCGCGGCCATCCGCCCCAGCAGCTCGCGCTCCTCCGGGGACAGGCGCCGCGAGGGCGCCCTCACCTCCGAGGTCACCGCCCGCGCCACCGCCACGCCGCCGCACAGCGCGAGCCCGAGCCATCCCGAGAGTGCCACGCGTCGCCAGTGCGCCTGCGTCTTCGTCATCGTCATGGAGCCCACCCGTCGTCGGTGGGTTCCTACTCCAACTCCCACGGCCGCATCACCCGAATCCTCCGCCCGAGACCAGGCGGGCGGAGCGCCGTCCGTCCGGCCTCAGGAGCGGTCGTTCTCGTCCGTGTCCGCTTCCAGCTCGTACGGGTTCGCGAGCAGCCGGTGCGCCCCCTCCATCATCTCCACCACGAGCTGCCCGGCGGGCTGAACGCTCTCGATGCGCGCCATGCTGGAGCCGCTGGCGGGCAGCACCATCTCCTCCAAATCCCCCTGTGTGTCGGGCGTGGGCACGAAGGCGCTGAAGCGCGGCATCGTGTACAGCGCGTCACCCCCCGCGAGCCCCGGGAACAGCCGCGTCGTGCCGATGGTGTCCTGTGTCTGCGTCGGCGCCTTCGCCTCCCGGCCCGCCCACTCGCGCACCACGCGGTTGCGCAGCACCCGCTGCCTCGGGCCGCTCCACTCCGGCCCGAAGAGCGTGGTGAAGTCCGAGTCGCGCGCGTCCCCGTCGACCAGGCGCTGCTTGTAGCCCGGGTGCGCGTACGCCTCCACGGAGGCCACCATGCGCGTGCCCACCCAGACACCGTCCGCGCCGTGATACATCGCGCGCGCCGCGCTCAGCGCGTCCGCGATGCCCCCCGCGGCCAACAGGGGCAGCTCGCTCGTCAACGCGCGCAGCTCCCGCACCAGCTTCAACGTGGGCGTGGTCCCCCGGTTGTAGCCCGCCGCCTGTCGCCCCTGCGCGATGAGCCCGTCCACGCCGAGCGCCAGCGCGCCTTTCGCGAACTCCACCGAGCCCGCCTGCACCCAGACGCGGATGCCCGCGGCCCTCAAGTCCTTCACCCACGCGGCCGGAGGCAGGGCCCAGTGGAACGCGACCACGGGGATACGCTCGCTGATGCACGTGTCGATGTGCTCGCGCGTGGTGAGGTCCCCGGCCCGCGCATGGTCCAGGATGAAGTCCACGCCGAAGGGCCGCTGCGTGCCGGCGCGGATGGCCTGGATGCGAGCGCGCAGGAACGGCGCGGGCTCGGGCGCAGAGCCCAGCATGCCGATGCCACCTGCTTCCGACACCGCGATGACCAGCGGCGGCAGCGCCACGAAGGCCATGCCCGCGCTGACGAAGGGGTAGTGCACCCCCAGGTCCTTCGTCAGCCGCGTGTGCAGCGTGTTGTCCTCCATCACCTGGATGGGGCGGCGAGGCGCGCGCTCGGCCTCCGCGTCCGAGGCGAGGCCCTCGTCCTCCAGCTCTCCATCCCTGGAAGCTCCCGAGGGGCCGGCCCGATGCGAAGGGGGCGCGCCGCGTCCGTCGTTCGTTCCGTTCATCGTGTCTCCTCGATGTCGCTGGCTCGCTGACCGCGCTGGAAAGGTTACCAGCATCCCCCGGTTGTTGAGGTCAGGGGGCGACGCGGCGATGGTCAGCCCGGATGCTCGACGACATGCGCCGGTGTCCGCTGGTGAGCACCGCTCACGCGCCTACGTCCCGAGTGACTTCCGCATGTGCCGGTGTGGAATGCCGACTTCCAGGAACGCTTCCGCGTACGTGGAATAACCCAGCCGTTCGTAGAAGGGGACGACCGCCTGTCGGGCATGCAGGTGGACCTGGGTGAGGCCTCGCCGCACGAGCTCCGCCTCCAACGTCCGGACCAGTCGGGCCCCCAGTTGGCGGCCCTGGAGTTCTGGCGTCACGGCCATCTGGAACAGCCGGCCACCCCGCGGGTCCTCGGGATGGAAGAGGACACAGCCGAGCACCTGTCCGCCCACGTGCGCGACCAGATGGAGGCTCGTGTCCTCGAAGGGGAACGTCACCTGCTCGCGCGTGTAGCCGAGCGGCTCGCGCAGCACCCGGAAGCGCAGCTCCAGCTCCCCGGCGTACAGCGCGTGGCCGGGTTGGATGAAGTCGAGCGCGAGCTCGGATGGCGCGGCGCCGGACGCGCTCATCAGAACGTCCCGGTCAGCTGCAGGGTGAAGGTGCGACCGTACTGGGGCACCGGCGCGATGGAATTCTCGTCCGACACCGGAATCCGATAGTTCGTGTCGAGCAGGTTGTGGACGCCGGCGAAGTAGCGCAGCGGGCCGTAGTCACCGGAGAGGCCGAAGCTGATGAGCAGCGCCTCGCCGCTGTCGGCGCCGCCCTCTCCGGTGGGGCGCGCGCTCTGGTAGGTGGCCTGGGTGGCCAGCCGCATGTCGCCGCCGCCGATGGGCATCAGCAGGCGACCGGAGACCAGGTGCGCGGGGGCCGCGGCGGCCACCTCGTCCGAGGCGTTGCGCAGCCGCACGTACGAGTAGCTTATGTCCACCAGCAGGTAGCGACCCGGCTGCCAGTGCACGCCCGCCTCCGCGCCCCACGCCAGCGTGGTGCCGCTGTCGTTGCCGAACACGAGGCACTCGGTGGAGGTGCCGCACTGGCCTGAGGGGTTGGCCTCCTCCTGCAGCCGGACCAGGTTGGAGATGCGGTTGTGGTAGCCGGCCACGGTGAGCCGCAGCTCGTCCGTCAAGTCGTGGCCGTGCTCCAGCTCGAAGGTGGTGATGGTCTCCGGGTCCAGCGCTTCCGGCGCGGCCTGGGTGATGCCGTCCGCGTAGTGCAGCTCGTAGATGGTGGGCGCGCGGAAGGCGTTACCGGCCACCAGCTTGGTGAGGCCCGCGTCGTAGGGTCGGGCGATGAGCGCCACGCGCGGCGTGATGGGGGTCTCGTCCACGTCCGTGTACTTGTCCAGGCGCAGGCCCGCCGACAGGCTCAGCCGGGGGTGCAGCTTCCACTCGTCGAGCAGGTACGCGGACAGGATGGTGCGCGTCTTGGTCTCGAGGATGGGGCCGGGGTTCGTCGACTGCCGCACGCCCAATTGGCCCTGGGCCTCCACGCCGAGGGTGAGCCGGTTGCCCTCGAACAGCCCCACCTGCGCGCGCAGCTCCGCGTTGACCCAGTCCGCGTCGCCGGTCTCCTCGCGCGGGCCGCCGGCCGACTCCTGGTACACGTAGATGCCGTCGTAGCGGCTCAGGTCGAACGAGCCGCGCGCGGACAGGCTGAAGTTCTCGGAGAACTCGTGCTCGTAGCGGCCCTCCGCGAAGAAGCGCAGGTCCTTCACGCGGTTGCCCTCCGTGCCGGGGACGGTGCCGTAGGGCGCGGTGGGCAGCTCCTTGGAGCGCACGTTGAGCATGGCCTGGAAGGCGAAGTCGCCCACGCGCGCGCGCATGGAGCCGGTGGCGGCGCGCTCCGCGTCCAGGCCGGTGACCAGGTACTCCCGGTCGGCGAGCAGCCGCGTGGTGTCCGCGCCCGAGGCCGTCAGGGCCGCGGCGCTCACCAGGATGGAGCGGTTGCCGCTCGCCCACGCCGCGGTGGCGTGTCCACGCGTCGTGCCCAGCGCGCCCACGGCGCCCGTCACCTCCAGGTGCTTGTCCTGGCCGAGCGACTCGCGGGGCACCACGTTGATGACGCCGAAGAAGGCGCCGGTGCCGTAGAGCGAGCTGCCCGGGCCGCGCACCACCTCGATGCGCTCGATTTCGAGCAGGTCCACGTTGAAGTCGTGCGCGGCGAAGCCCTGGCCGGCCCACACGTCGTTCATGGGGTGGCCGTCCCAGAGGATGCTGATGCGCGTGTTGAGGTCGCCCGGGGGCGAGAAGCCGCGCACGCCCAGATAGGTGTACGTGCGGTCGTCGGTGAGGAAGAAGCCGCGCACGCCCGACAGCGCCTCGGCGAGCGTGCGCCAGCCGAACGCGCGCAGCTCCTCCTGGGTGAGCACCGTGGTGGAGGCGGGCGCGTCGTCGACGGCGACCAGGCTCTTGGACGCGGCGCGCACGGGCGGGGGTGCGTACCTGAGCTCCGCGTGGACCTTCACCTCCTGGTCGGCGATGACCGTCACCTTCTGGCGCAGGGGGCGCACCTCGCGGCTCTCCACCTCCAGCTGGTGCTCGCCCTCGGGGAGGGTGACGACGGTGGGCGTGAAGCCCGCGGGCTGGCCGTCCACGCGCACGGTGGCGCCGTCGCGGTTGGCGGTGACGACGAGCCGGCCCGAGGGGCGGTCCTGCACGCGCAGCGACACGGAGAGCGGCACGCTGCCGTCGGCGGGCACGTCCACCACGTACTGGCCGGGGGCGTAGCCGGGCGCGCGCACGTAGAGGATGCGCTGGCCGGGAGGCAGGCGGGCGCGGCCGGGCAGCCGGGTGATGACGGGGCCGTTGGGGGCGTCACGCACCTCGGCGCCCTCGGGGGTGCCGGTCAGCTCCACGCCGCCGGTGATGAGGAACAGGTCGAAGGTCTGCTCCGTCTCCTTGCCGCGCGCCACGGTGACGGTGGCCTCGGTGGGACGGTAGCCGTCCTTCTTCACCATGATTTTGTGCCGGCCCGGCGACAGCGCGAGCGTCTGCGGCGAGCGGCCCCGGCTGCCCAGGTCCATGCGGTCCACGTAGACGTCCGCGCCCTTGGGCACGGTGGTGACCTTCACCAGCGCGACCTTGGGGCGCAGCCGGTCCAACGAGCGCGACACCTCCGAGGCGTCCTCGGTGGGCAGGTCCTCGGTGAGCAGGTCGTTGTAGTAGCGGTACGCCTCGTTGAACTTGCCCAGCGCCTCGAAGCAGCGGGCGATGTTGAAGAGCACGTTGCGGTTGGGCACCAGCCGGTAGCTGGTGAAGTACGAGCGCAACGCCTCGGTGTACTGCCCCTTGGCGTAGGCGTCATTGCCCAGCTCGAAGGCGATATCCGCCTCGTCGGCGTTGTTGTCCGCCCACGAAGGGGAGGACAGGAGCAGGAGCGACAGGACGAGCAGGCCAGAGCGTGAGGGAACCATGGGGCGGCGACATTCTTCCCTCTATGGAATGGGAGGTCCATGGGGGCTTTTGGGTGGGGGTTCAGATGTCAGACCCATGAAGTAGGAATGAGTGGACACGCGGTATGGGGTGG
>NZ_SRLW01000368.1:0-8684 GCF_006518215.1 Myxococcus sp. AB025B | reverse complement strand
CCTCCCAGCTGCGTCGACGAGCGGCCCGCGCCCACCGCCGCCTGGAGCCGCCAGTTGCTGGACTCCAGGAGCGCGCCCTTGCGCTGGTGCAGGGCCAGCGTGCGGACCTCCAGCGACGCGGGCTCCAGGCGCTGCTTGTCGCCCCAGGGCAGGTACACCTTGCCGTAGAGCACCTGGGGGCCTCGCCGCACCTGGACCCGATAGCGCCCCGCTGGCAGCGCGACGCGCACCGGCTCTTCACCTCGGGGCTCCACCTCCGCCATGACCTGCAACGTGCGCTCGTCCACGAGCACGACGCTGTCTCCCACCCGTGGTGGCAGCTCGAGCTGCGCGTGGGCCCGCGAGAGCGTGGTGAGGAACAGGTCCCCTTCTCCCGCGAGCTGGCTGGACAACTCCGGGTGCTGCACCGCCGCCGTGGAGGCGTGCGAGCCCGCCAGGGTGCGGTGGTAGACGTGGCCATAGGCCTCCGTGAGCGAGACGCGGCCATCGGCGTCCACGTCCGCCGCGCCCCTCAGGCCTGAAATCAGGTGGTGCGTGAAGAACGAACCCCGGAGGCTGTCCGACTCCTGCGCCACCTCGTGAGCCCCCGCGGACGCGATGAACACGCGCCCCTGCGGTCCCACCTGGCGGAGGAAGGAGATGTCGAACGCGGGCGCGGACTTGAGTCCCTTGGAGCGGCCTCGCACGAGCGCGCCACTGTGGCAGGCGTCCAGCACCGCGACGGTGACGGTGGCGGGGACCTCCGACAGCAGGCGTTGCAGCTCCACGAGCGGGAGCGCCTCGCCGCCCAGGCGCAGGGCCGACTCGTCACCGTGGCCCGAGTAGAAGAAGAACAGCAGCGTGCGCTCTCCGGCGCGCCGCGCCTCCTCGATGCGACCTCGCATCCGCGCGAGCCCGAGCTTGAGATTGGAGACGGACTCACCGCGCAGCAGGAGACGACGGTCCTCGGGGACTCCGCCGAGCTGGCCGAAGACGGCGTCCATGCGCTCGGCGTCCTGCTGGGCCCAGCGCAAAGGCTCGTCCGTGTCCCGGCCCAGGTTGTGGCCCACGCTGATGGAGAACCGACTCTCCGCGCTCGCGACGGAGGTAACGACCAGGGCGAGCAGGACACCGAAGCGCAGCAGCGTCCTCATGGCAGCTCCTTGGGGAGGACGTGGACGGTGTGGCGGGTGCCAGGGAGCGGCGTGGGTGACGGGGGGAAGGCCGTCTCCCTCGCCGCGTGCTCCAGCCAGCGCTGGACGGTCTGGGGCGATGGAGCACTCCGGGCATCGGAGGCGAGCACCACCACCAGCGCCTCCTGTTCGGGGGCGGCATCCAGCTCCAGGCTCCCGGGCAGCACCCATCGGCCTGGCCCCATGGACAACGCGCCGCCGGTGACCTCGAAGCCCTGGAGGGGTGTGACGCGGCCGCGCTCGCTCAGCGCCAGGACATAGAGCGCGCCACCGTTGACGTCCTCCACCTCCACCCGGACCCGGTCTCCGGGACGCAACACCACACCGGGCCCCTGCTCGAAGACCGCGTCGCCTCGCTTGACGAGCACTCGCGCGGTGAGCCCGCCGCGCACGCGAACCTTCTCCACCTCCTCGAGGGTGACGAGCCGGGGCAGCACCGCCGCGAGCACGACGCCGAGCACCAGCACGGGATGGCTCCAATGCAAGAGCCCGCGCCAGCGGCTCGGACGCGGGGCCTCCAGTCGGGCCCGCACCGGGCCAAAGGGGCGCACGAGGGCGAAGGCGGCCTTCTCGGCCTGGCGCTCCCGCAGGTGCGCCGCGAGTTCGGGCGAGACGCGCGCCGCCTCTTCCACGCGCCGGGCCTCTTCCCGGGAGAGCTCGTCACACAGGTAGCGCTCCAACAGGAGGTCCGGCACGCCCGGGAAGCGAGGGATGGAGGTGGGGTTCATGCGGGGGCCGTTCCCTTTCGAGGCTCGGTGCGGGGGGCGACCTCCAGGAGTCGCCGCGCGGTGTCGAAGAAGGTCTGCAACTTGCGCTGCACCGTCTTGCGGGAGACGTCGAGCAGCGTGGCGATCTGCTCCTGCTCCAGTTCGTCGATGAAGCGATGGGCGACGATGCGCTGGACGTCCTCCGGACAGTGCGCGAGGACCCGCCTGACCAGGTCCGCGTCCACCAGCAGCCGCTCCAGCGCGGCCTCCGGCGATGCGCGGGCCTCCGGAAGTGGTGCCAGTCGCGACAGCGCATGGGTGGCCTCGGTGCGCTGGCGACGCAGCACGGAGAAGCACTGTCGGTCCGCCACGGTGAGCAGCCACGACAAGGCGGAGCCCGCGGCGCGCAGCTGCTTCAGGTTGGAGTGGACGCGCAGGAAGACCTCCTGCGTCGAATCCCAGGCCAGCGCCTCATCGCCGAGCAGGCGCAGACACCGCCGATGCACGGCTTCGCCATAGCGACGGTAGTAGCCCTCGGTCTGCTCGACCTCGTTCGCCGGCTCGCGCACGCACGGACCTCACCCTGGGCCGATTGCCGCCCCCGTCGTCAGTCTCGCCCGGCACGGGCGCCAGCGGGGGCACGTCCCGCCAGGCGAGACGCATGACCCTCATTCCGTGGGACATTTCCCGGGCAATTCAATCCCAGCTTGACGGGAGACGGTCGACACGCTTCGGCGAACGGGACGCGCGACTCGGGGGGCGCTCTCCGCCCCCCTCTCACAAGGACTCACGTCACGTGCATCACAGAGGGTCAGGCCATCCTGCCTCCCTGGCATCTCCGTCTCCTGGTTGATTCGAGGGATCGCGCAGCAGCGCCGGGACAGGAGATCGTTTTCAGAGGTCGGATCCGCCCTTCCCCCTGTCGGGCAGCCTCCACGTCCATTGGTCTGGGCGCTGGCGCGCCTTGAAACACAGGCATCGGTCCGCCCGGCGCGATTGCCCCGCCTGTCATGTCGTGGCGGGGCAAGCAGTCGCCTCCCACCAGACTCCGTGCGGGACAGTCCGACTTCGCGAAAGATGGATTTCTTCCGGGCAGGCGTCGGAGGAGCTGGTTATCAGGCGTGCCCCATCGGTCGGGAGCCCGCATGGCCGGCTCCCCTCCTTCCAGGAGGCACACATGAAGATCGGCATCATCGGAGCGGGCCACATCGGCGCCACGCTGGCGCGCAAGTGGGTGAAGCTGGGCCACCAGGTCTCCCTGGCGAACTCGCGGGGACCGGACTCGATTCGGGAGCTCGCGGCGGAGATCGGCGCGACGGCCGTCACGGCGGCCCAGGCGGCGAAGAGCGGCGAGGTCGTGGTCGTCACCATCCCCCAGCGCGCGGTGATGGACCTGCCCAAGGACCTCTTCCAGGGCGTGCCCTCCGACGTGGTCATCATCGATACCGGCAACTACTACCCGACCCGGGACGGCGCCATCCCCGAGCTCGAGCAAGGCAAGACGGAGAGCGTCTGGGTCAGCGAGCGGCTCGGCAGGCCGGTGGTCAAGGCCTTCAACAACATCTACTCCCAGTCCCTCGCGGACAAGAGCCAACCTCCGGGCACGCCCGGCCGCGTCGCGCTCCCCGTCGCCGGCGCCCCCGAGGCCAAGGCGAAGGTCCTGCGCCTCATCGACGAGCTCGGCTTCGACCCGGTCGACGCCGGAGACCTCGAGGGCTCCTGGCGCCAGCAGCCGGGCACGCCCTGCTACACCCAGGACCTCGACGCCCCGAAGCTGAAGGCCGCCCTCGCCGCCTCGGACCGCGGCCGCATCCCCGAGTACCGGAAGGCCGCGGATGACGCGGCGAAGCCCTTCTTCCTCGCGGCGGCCCAGCGAAAGCCCTGACGCGCGTCGGGAAGAAAGCACCGCCGCCCGCAGCCAGCTTTCGGCGGGCTGTGCGTATCCATGGTGGACCGAGGCACTCGCGGCAACCGGCACACGGTCCGCGAGCGCATGGCGGCTGCTCAGTCGCTGGAAGCAGGTGACCCTCCTCAACAGCAGCCAGCCGTGGAAGGGCTGGAACGAGCCCGGCAACAGCTGGTGCAACTGGCCGTCGCCTTCGACCGCCGGCTGCGACACCCACTCGGAGTGGTCCAGCATCGTGCTGGATCCGTCGACCCGGTTCCTCTTCAGCAAGTCGAAGGGCCTCTTCGGAACCCATACCGACGTGTATGAGCTCTCGAACCCCTCGGCGCGGCTCACCGGCGGGGAGCGCGTGACGTTCCGCTGGGTCAGGGATTGAGCGGCGCCACCGCGCTCACTTCAACAACCGCAGCACCGCTTGCACCGCGCGCTCGGTTCCGTCCACGCCCTCCAGCGCGGACGCGAGCGCGCGGGCCCGGGTGGTGACGGCGGGCTCCAGGAGCCGGGAGAGCGCGCTCGCGACGGAGGAGGCCTCCAGCGCCGAGGGAAGCACCACGCGCCCCACTCCGAGCCGCTCCACGCGGCGCGCATTCGCGAGCTGATCCCCACCGAAGGGAATCACCACCATGGGGCGACCCGCGGCGAGCGACTCCTGGACGGTGTTGTTCCCGCCGTGTGTCACCACCAAGTCCACGCGCCGCAGCAGGGGCACCTGGGGCACCTGACGGAACACGAGCGTGCGCGGGCCCGCGCGTCGCTCCAGCCGCCCGAAGCTGGCGCCCGCGCTGACGACGGTGTGGACGTCGTGTCGCGCCAGTCCGTCGAGGATGGCGTCGAACACGCGGGGCTGGCCGTTGAACACCGTCCCCAGCGACACGTACACGTGGCGACGTCCGGGCTGGAGGGAGCGCAGCGCGGGGTCGTCCTGGTCCGCGTCCCGCGCCCGGGGAAGACAGGGGCCGGTCATCTCCACGGGCCCCGTGAGCGGCTTCAGCCCGGGCTCCAGCTCCGGAAGGGTGGCCAGCAGGTTGAGGTCGTCGGAGATGGGCGCGGAGAGCAAACCGCCAGGGCGCAGGCGCACGCCCAACGCGCGCGCATCCCTGGCGACCCGGGCATCGAACCACGCGCCGAGCGCCTGGGTGGCCTGCTCCGCGCGCGCCCAGGTCTCGTCGCGAGGCGCGTCGTCCGGCAGGCCGCTGCCGAAGGGCGACGCCCCCTCCACGGGGAAAGGCAGCGCGGAGTGGTAGAACGCCGCGTAGGGCCGCCTCGTCAGCCGGGCCGCGAGCAGCGCCGCGGGCATGAGGTAGTCGCCGAGCACCACGTCGATGCCGGACGCCTCGATTTCCCGGGCGAGGTGGCGGGCCTGCGACTTCATCCCGGCGGTGAACAGGCGCAGCGCCAGGGCCAGCTCGTCGACGCCCCGAGCGTGCGGAATGCGGGCGCCGTACCAGAGCATGGCGGGTGCGGGCTGGAGCCGGATGAGCCGGAGGCCATCGCGCTGGATGGCCTGGGGCAGCGTCGTCGCCACGCGCAGGGGCTCCGGCCAGAGGTTCGAGAAAGGGAGCGGCGGCGCGGCGAGGGCCATCGCGACCTCGTGTCCCAGCTCACGCAGCCGCACGCCCATGGCGCGCAGGGCGTTGGTGTGGCCCGCGGTGGGGTGGGCCGCCATGAGGATTCTCGACATGGGGGGACGCTTATCACCGAGCTGTCCCACCGTGGAAACCCCCATGTCGCCTCGTGGGAAACCACCAGGCCGCCTCGCCCCTCCATGCCTCCAATCGATGTCTTTGTTTTGTTCGGAACCTTGCGGGACCCTGGCGGATATCAATGAATAACAACTCTTGATATGTCTTTGCCAATCCCTGTCATCCACCCCACGTTCCTCCCCAGGGAGGGACACGCGTGCACAGGCACGGCCGCTCTCACCGCAGTCCCACCCCCAGAGGTAGACCATGTCACGACGTCTTTGCAGACATGCTGCTCCCTTGTCGTTGCTGCTCACCGTGAGCCTCGCCCTGGCTGGATGCCAGAAGGAGACTCCCCAGGACTCCGGGCAGAGTCCCACCGAGGCGCCGGGCTCGAACGAGCTGCGCCCCGGAGACCTGTCCCAGGTGCGAGCACTGGCCGCGAGGCACGGTGGGGTCGTCGCGCTGGACCTGTCCGACGAGGCCCAGTACCGCTTCCTCCGCGCTCGGGTAGCGGCCGCGGGAAAGACCCCGGAGAAGTATCCCCAGTTCTTCGCCATGCTCCAGTCGGTGCGCGAGCGTCACGCCGCGCGCAGGCAGGGCGTGAGCGCCCAGGTCTCCGCGGAGGCCCCCAGGGACCACTTGATCGGCAAGGTCATCGTCGGGCCGGACGGGAGGACTTTCGAGGCGACGGCGTTCTCCACCGTGCAGGGAGGCGCGGACTACAGCTTCCTGGACGTGGTGGTCTGGGACGAGACCCAGCAGAACCAGGTGTCTGACTATGGGTGGGGCGAGGTCTATGCCGATGGGCGCAAGCTGTGGGCCCGCGCCACGGGAGTGCTCCCGCTGACCCGGGATCCGCTGCTCTACGTCGACTCGGCCAGCCTGGTTTCCTTCGGTGGCCAGGAGTACGTCCTGTACAAGTCGGCCACCGTCTCCCCGTCACCGGGCTGCGACATCGTCCACCCCAGGGACCTGGCGCCCGCGGCGAGGCCGGACAACATCGTCACCATCTGCCTGCAGCGCAACAACGGCGATTGTGACTACCCGATGGTCAACTTCCAGCAGGTGCAGATTCCGCTGAAGGGGACGATGACCTTCCCCTTCCCGGTGACGAGCATCAACAACACGCCGGGCACCTACGCCAAGCTCGTCGAGGAGAGTGGTGGTCCTCGGGAGATGGCCTTCGGTACCTTCTTCAACTGGCTGACCATCAATCCCGCGGACCCACGGCAGGTGCAGTGGGACATCCCCCAGAACCAGGGCGTCTTCACCGGGGTCTTCTTCCAGCCCTACGAGGACGTGGACCTGTTCATGAGCATCGACGTGACCATGAACCGCCTGGGGAGGCCCACGCAGGTCACCAAGCAGTTCTCCTCGTCACCCACCTTCACGCCGAGCATGGTGTGCATGCCGAAGATCCAGATCTCCTACAGCTGCCTGGCGGCGGGCACCCAGGTGAAGCTCGCGGGAGGAAAGAGCGCCCCCATCGAGCGCATCGCCCAGGGCGCCCGCGTGGTGACGGACAGCTCGGGCCAGGCGCTGCGCGTGGCGGACACGACGGTGGGCACCGAGAGCATCGAGATGGTCCGCCTCCGCGACGACGTGGGCCATGACCTGCTCTTGACGGGCACCCACCCGGTGATGACACCGGACCGCGGGGTGGTGTGGGCGGAGGAGCTGAAGGTCGGCAACCGCGTCCTCACCGACTCGGGCATCTCCACCCTGGTGAAGGCGGACCGCGAGCTGTTCGCGGGCGCCGTGCACAACCTGAAGCTCGACCGGAGCTCGCTCCAGGAGAAGCGCGAGGCCAAGGGCAGCACGCTGTACGCCAACGGCTTCCTGGTCGGCGACGTCACCATGCAGCGCGCCTACGAGTTCAAGGACCGGGCGGCGCTGACGGCGGAGTTGCTCGCGCGGCTCCCCGCGCGGTGGCAGGTGGACTACCAGAGCAGCCTGAGGGCGGGGACGCTCCCCTCGGGCCGATGAGGACGTGAGGGCGGTCGCGCTCGGGCCGCCCTCACCCACCTCGCATTCCAGTCATCGCGAGCGGGGCCGCGGGCTACAGTCGCCCGCGGCACCCGACTCCCGGAGGCTGGACCCTCTTGATGCACCTGCGCGACGTCACGGACGAAGACCTCCCCCTCTTCTTCGAGCACCAACGCGACCCGGTCGCGCTGCACATGGCCGCCTTCCCGTCCCGGGAGCGCGAGGCCTTCATGACGCACTGGCGCACGAAGGTCCTCCGCCCCGAGAACGTCACCCGCACCATCGTCGTCGACGGACAGGTCGCCGGGTACATCAGCAGCTGGGAGCAGCACGGCGAGCGGCTCATCGCCTATTGGATTGGCAGGGAGCACTGGGGCCGGGGCATCGCGACCCGCGCGCTCTCGGAGTTCCTGACGGTGGAGCCGACACGTCCGCTGCACGCGTGCGTCGCCGTCCACAACGTCGGCTCCGTCCGCGTCCTCGAGAAGTGTGGCTTCCGCGCGGAGCCCCAGGACCAACCGCAGGTCGTGGACGGCATCGCCGAGCTCTTCATGACCCTGAGCCCGTAGCCACGACGTTTCCAGACAGCCCTTCGTCCGAGGTCCTCGTTCGACCTCGGACACGCGCGCGCCACACCCCGCGAGGCTGTCCGCGCAGCAACGCTCGACTCCTGAGAATCCCTGTCACGCCCGTGCGCGGTGCCTACCGTCGTCGTCCGCTCGGCTCTCGCCCCATTCCTGGCGCGAGTCGCTCCGGAGGGCGGCATCGGCCCATGTCGCCCCGTCATCTCCCGACGAGGAGGACCCATGTCGTCGCACGGCCTCAACCGCTTCGCCCTTCCCTTCCTGTTCATCCTCGCGTCCGCCCTGCTGTTCCCGTCGCCGGGCCAGGGCGCGGAAACGCGCTACGCCTCCCGCAAGCCCGCCCCCTGTGGCGTCAACCGCGAGCTGTACCTGGGCACCTACAAGGGCCGCGTGTTCAAGGAATGGCAGACACCCCTCACCGACGCGCAGCTCAAGGACCCGCTGGTCCGCATGGCCAATGACGCCCTGCTCAAGAACAACTACACGCTCACCGTGCGCTTCCACCGCGATGAGCGGGGTGCCTATTGGGCGGACACCCACGTGCAGTTCGACAGCCTGACCCCGGACACCGCGGGCCCCAGCCACAGGGACACCAGCGACTACGTGCTCGACCTGGAGCGCTCCCCCGCCAAGGTGGAGTTCAT
>NZ_SRLW01000367.1:0-8736 GCF_006518215.1 Myxococcus sp. AB025B | reverse complement strand
CCGCCCCTCCCCGTCCGCCGCGTCCACCGCCGCCAGCAACGCCTCCGGCGACACCGTGTCCACCGAGCGCGCCACCAGCCGCGAGCCCGCGTGCAGCACCAGCTCCACGCCCCGCTGGTTGCGCAGGTCCTTCAGCGGCGCGTCGTCGAACCGGCTGCCGAGCACCAGGTGCCCCACGCCACGCCCGTCCACCTCCACCGGCCGGGACACCGCCCAGTACGGCGTCTCCCCCACGAACAGCACGCCCGGCGTGCCGGACTTCACCATCCCCGCGAGCGCGGGCAGCGCGCCCGCGTACGAGCCCGCGACGAGCTCACCCTCGGGCCGGGTGATGAGCAACAGCTCCACCGACACCAGCGCCTGCTGCTCCCTGGCGAAGGCCTGGAGCGCGGCGGCATCCAACGTGGGCCCGGACAACAACTCCCGCAGCCGGGCGTTCGCCGCGGCGCTGCGCAGGAGGACCCGCAGCGTGCGGCCCTCCTGGGCCACCAGCCGGCTCCAGGCGGACTCGTCCTGGGTGAGGGAATGCGCCAGCTCCGTGTCCATCCGGGAGCGCAGCACGACGCCCGTGAACGTCACGCACAGCGCGGTGAGGACCAGGATGACCAGCGTGATGGCGGCGGTCAGACGAGCGGCGAGGCTGTGCGTCATGCGCTGCGATGTCGGACGAGAGGGGGAAGGCCCCGGACGGGAGCGCCACCGGGAAGGCCCACCCTACCGCAACATCCGGGGATTTCGCAGTAAGGCGAGGATGACCCGGGAGCCCCCGGTTGACCCTCCCACCTTCACTGACGTGTTCTCACGCGTCGGCCACGCGCAGGACGACGGCGGTGATGTTGTCCTTGCCCCCCGCCTCGAAGGCATCCGCCACCAGCGCGTCGCAGACCTCACGCGCCGAGGACAGACACAGCCTGCGAGTCAGCCCCTCCAGGCCCAGCGGCTCGTAGAGGCCATCCGAGCACAAGAGGAAGACGTCGCCGGGCTGGGCATGCAGCCGCTGGAGCGTGGGCTCCGCGTTGTCGGTGCCCAGCGCCCGGGTGATGAGGTGCCGCCAGTTGGAGGCGCCACCGGGGGGCTCCATGCCCACGTCGCGCAGCTCCTCGATGAACGAGTGGTCCCGGGTGAGCGACTCCAGCTGGCCACCCCGCAGGCGGTACAGGCGGCTGTCGCCGACGTGCACCACCGCCGCGCCGTCCCGCCCCACCGCGAGCGCCACCACCGTGGAGGCCATCTCCGCCAGCCGGCCCACCCGCTGAGCCCGCAGGTTGGCCTGGGCGAGCTGTGAGCACGCCGCCAACAGGTTCTCCTCGCGCGTGCGCCGGGGGTCGGCCACCTCCGGCCACGCCGCCTCGTGCTCCCGCTCCCATCGCTGGCCCAGGCCCGCGAATGTATCCACCACACAGCGGCTGGCGACCTCGCCGCCCTCCTGCCCACCCAGCCCGTCCGCCACCACGTACAACCCCAGCTCCGGCAGGACACAGTAGGAGTCCTCGTTGTGGGGCCGGCGACCGATATGGGTCTGTCCCGCGCTCTCGAAACGCAGCATGACACCGCCTCCTCGGGCCCTCCCCCAGCAAGCGGGAGGCCAGCGCCCATCCCCAGGTGGGCACCCACTACGGATATCTCTCTTTGTGTGACGGCTGGGACCTGAGTGCCAGGGGACCTCGGCGCGCGCCCCGCACTCGTTCGCTGGCGGACGTTGCAAGCGCCCGGGGCTCGCGATTGTTGACCAGCCCAAGGGGGGTGTACCCCCCAGGTGATGGGCGCGCTCCCCCCGTCCCCTGGCAACTTCTCCGTGGGAGAACCGACAATACGGATGCAGCCCGTCGTGCGTCCCGGGAGGTGACAGATGACATCCATCCGCCGACTGTCCTCGAGCATCCTGTCGTCCCTGCGGCGCACGTCGCTGGACGCGGACGTGGGCTCCGTGGCGCCCACGAAGCCTGGCGAGTCGCTCGAGGCCGTGGAGAAGGTGCGCCGGGGGTTCTCCGACGAGAGCGACTTCCAGGTGGACGGCGCGGACGGCGCCGACGCGCTCCTCGCCTCGCTGGAGTCGGCGGACATGGAGCCGGGCGACACGCGCGAGCTGGACCACGCCGCCCTGCGCGTCTTCTCCGGGGAGAGTTCCTTCGAGGCCGCCGCGCCCCGCTACGCGCAGCGCCTGGGCTCGCAGCTTCCCTCGTCGCTGGGCGCGCCGCGGGACGCGGGCAACGCGGTGGGGCCGTCGTCGCGTCGCGGGGGCGGGAGCGTGCCGGATGCCTCGGACATCCTGTCGCCGGACGAGGCCGCGTGGGAGCTGCAGAACCTGGACACGTCCTCGCCCAGCGTGGACGCGCCGGAGGACTTGCTCTCCATGCTGGACCCGCCGGGCAACGCGTGGGGGCCGGTGCACCCGGCGCTCGACCTGCACATGGACGGGTTCGAGGACGCGGTGGGCGGCGCGGATGGACTGGACGCGGGGAGGTACGCGGCCGCGGAGTGGATGGACGCGTCGGTGCGTCCGGCGGGGCCGAGCGAGTTCCTCGCGGACCTGGATGACCTGGGCGACCTGGTGCCGGAGGACCTGGGCCCGGGGGACGCGGCGCTCGCGGGCGTCATGGGCTCGCTCGCGGCGAACCCGGCGGCGGCCAGCGTGCCCGTCAGCGCGGCGATGAGCGCGCAGGGCGTGGACGTGGTGGCGGAGTCGGTGGAGCTCCAGCCGGACGCACAGCCCGTCGACACGGCGACTTCGCTCGACTCGTTCTCCTCGCCGGGCGTCGTCACCGAGGCCTCGGCCGAGGCGCTCTCCCCGCAGGTGGCGGCGCTCAGCGAGCAGTCGGTCTTCGTCGACCCCGCCGTGGCCCAGACCGACCTCCCGGGCGAGCCTTCCGCCTCCGAGCGCGTCCCGGAGCCGACCTCGACCTGACGCTCGCGAACCGCCGCGTCACGCGCGGTCGCGAGGCGACCTGCCACGCGGACACCTCCCGAACCGCCGCGTCACGCGCGGCCTCGAGCCAACCGGACCGGGCGCGACGCCTGCCGTGCGCGGCAGGCCCGCCCCTCCCTCAAGGCCGCTTCTCGCTCGGCTCCTCGAAGGTGGAGTCGTACTGCCGCTGGGCCTCGTCCACCTGGCGCTGGTACTCGTCGATGTAGCGCAGGCGCTGCTCACCCTGCCACTCCGAGGGAGAGAACACGGACGACGGATACACCTGGGTGGTGTGCAGATAGCCACGCTTCGTGGCCATCAGCTCGCGGTCCGGGTCTCCGGACTCCTTGAGCAGGAAGCCCTCCACGTCGCGCAGCTGCAGCGGGAACGTGGGCGCGTCGTCGAGCACGAGCTTGCCGAAGACGCTCAGCTTCACCTCGCGCGCGCCCTCCTTCAGCTCCTCGTTGAAGGACACGTGCGCGAAGGGCTCGCCGCTCTCGTCGTCCAGACGACCGGCGACGACGTACCGCCCCGCCTTGCGCACGTCGATGCCCAGGTACAAGGACAGCGAGCCATCCTCCACCACCTCGCGCACCTTGCCCGTGAGCACCGCGGGCGGCGTCGGCGTGTAGAGGATGTCCAGGAACGCCGCCCCCTCCGCGCGCCCCGAGCGCACCTGCACGTCCACGCGCAGCGTGCCCGAGTACAGCGGGAAGCCCTGCTTCGACGGCTGGAAGCGCCCGGTGAAGACGCCATCCCCGGCGAGCGCATCACCCGCCGCGCCGTCATCCGTGAAGGCCACGGGCACCGCGGGCATGCCCCCCGCGCCCGGCATGTGGTCGGCCTCGCGCGCGGTGGCGGACAGCACCTCGCACGGCCTCGGCGCGCGGTGCGCGTCCTCACAGGAGATGGAGAACAGCACCACCTCGTCACCCACCACGAACACCCGGTCCTGCTTGAGCCGCAGCTGCACGTCGGTGTGCTCACGGCTCAGCGGACGCGTGCGCTCCGGCTCGGCGAGCACCACCTGGTCCGGATGGTCGCGGATGGAGCGGGACTGCGGCGGATACCGCGTGGAGGCCACGTACGACTCCAGCGTCTCCTTCGCCCGCGCCAGGCGCTCCGCCCACATCTCCCGCCGGGCCAGGCGCTCGCGCTGCTCCAGGTTCACCACCGACACGTGCGTGCCCTGGGCATTCGCGGGCGGCCCCTGCGCCAGCCCCACGTCGTCACCGATGCGCTCCAGCCTGGACGGAGGGCCGGCCGGAGAGCCCCTCCAGGCGGCCCGCGCGGAGGCGGACGCCTCGCCAGCTTCCGCCTGCCCGGCCCCGGCGCTCCATCGCCACCACGCCGCGCCTCCGAGGAGCAGGACAATCACCACGAAGGCCCACCCGAGACGACGCGGGTGGGAGACACGAGCGGACTCAGGGCGGGCGGGCATCATGCGTGCTTCGCGGCGAGGGCCCTACTTCGCTTCCGCCACGACGGCCTCGCGAACCTTGGCGACGATGCCGCCCCAGTTCCCGTTGGCGTAGTGATTGAACGACTCGCCGTCGTCCCGCAGCTTCACGTCGTGGTTGAGCCACTTGGCCAGGCCGTTGCTCGTCTTCCCCGTGCCCGTGGTCAGCGTGCCGCCGCAGAACCAGTCACCGGGGTTGCACAGCGAGCTGCCCGCGCTGCCCGACACGCCGCCCGTCGAGTGGTACGCCACCGCCTCGTCGTCCTGGCCCGGCAAGAACCCCGAGTACAGCGTGCCCTTGGCCGCCGCGTACATGTAGAACTTCACGTCCGCCGTGACGTTGTGGTTGTACATCGTGCGCGCCGTGGTGGTGACCAGGTCACTCACCAGCGGCTCGCTCACCGCCCACTCACCCAGGTCCGCCAGCTCGCTGCCGCCGCCGGCGCCGGACGCCACGCGCACCGAGCGGATGTTCCAGCCCGTCTGGGTGGAGCCGTCCGTGTTGCCACACACGCCGCTCGCGTTGGGCGACGCGTTCTTCTTGGAGCGCTGGCTCGTCCCATACATGGCGAGCGCATAGCCAATCTGCAAATCACCCGCGCTGTGCACGGCGATGTAGCACCAGTTGTTGCCCGTGCAGAAGCAGTCGAGCGCGTCGCGGATGCGCGCGTTCTGCCCGCCGATGCGCTCCTTGCCGTTCCAGTTCACCGCCTTCTTGTTCACGCCCGCGGAGGTGCTGGCCGGCCCCCAGTAGCTGAAGTCGGCGTAGTTGCCCGCCTGCGTGGTTCCACCATTCCGTCCGTGAATCCACAGCGTGTAGTCGGTCGCGAAGGCCTGCGTACCGAACAACAGCGTTGCTGCGGCAACCGCCGTACCCATCAGCTTCTTCATCGTGGAACGCCTCCGGCTCGGAGTGGGGGAGCTGCCCGTCGGGTGGGGGACCAGACAGGGGAGCGTCCACTCTAGAGTCTCGGGGTGTAAAAGGTCGAGAACACGGAAACCGTGAACCTGGCGCAAAACCTGACGCAATGCGTCGCCCTCTGTCACACGTGGGATGTCTCACCGGGTGTCGGAGACGAAGCGCTCCAGGCGTGACAAGGCCTCCGGCAGGCTGGTGCGCCCCAGGCCCAGGCGGAAGTGATTGCCGGGGAAGTCATAGACGTCTCCGGGCAGCAGCAGCACGCCCTCGCGCTGGACGAGCGCGTCGGTGAAGTGCGCCACGGGCTGTTCGCGCAGCAGCCGTGGGAAGGCCACGCTGCCGGCGCGCGGACGCACCCAGTGGAACGTGTCCGCGTGGCGCGCGAAGAAGTCGTCCAGCAGGGCCAGGTTCGAGGCGAGCAGGGCGCGGCTCCGCGCCAGCACGCGCTCCTTGGCGCGCAGGGCGATGAGGGAGAGCACCTCGCTGGGAGCGCTGTTGCAGATGGTCGTGTAGTCCTTGTACGCCATGCAGCGGCGCAGCACGTCCACGTCGCGGCAGGCCAGCCACCCCACGCGCAGCCCCGCGAGGCCGAAGGCCTTGGACATGACGCCCAGGCTGAAGGCGCGCGGTGACAGCGACACGGCCGCGGGCAGCCGCGCCGACGCGTCGTGCTCCAGCAGCCGGTACACCTCGTCGGAGAGCAGGTGGATGCCGCGCTCGTCGCACAGCGCGCACAGCGCCTGGAACGTGGCCAGGTCCGGCAGCGCGCCGGTGGGGTTGTGGGGGAAGTTCACCACCACCAGCCTCGTGCTCGGCGTGAGCGCCCGGCGAAGCGCCTCCACGTCGAACGCCCAGCCGTCCTCCTCGCGCAAGGGCAGCAGCGTCACGTCGGCGCCGGTGGCGCGCGCCACCTCGTACAGGGACTGGTAGCCCGGCCAGGTGACGACGGCGTGGTCACCCGGGCCCAGGAGCACGTTCATCAGGATGAACACCGCCTCCTCGGCGCCCGCGAAGGTGAGCACCTCGTCCGACGACAGGCTTGGGTAGAGCGTGGCGATTTCGTCGCGCAGCGCGGGCAGCCCCGGGGCCTCGGTGTAGCCGAGCGTGAGCGCCTCCCAGCGCCCCAGCGCGTCCGGGTCGGCGAGCGCCAGCAGCTCCTTCATCTTCCAGCCCTCGATGTCGGAGGAGCACAGCGTGTAGGGCGTGGCGAACTCCCAGCGCGCGAAGTACCGCTCCAGCTTGAAATCGGGGATGCGCATGAGAGCGACTGTCTGCCCTCTCGGAGGGCCTGCCGTCCAGCGACAGCCGCGCCGGACGTTCTGCTCCGGGCAGGCGGCCGGCACCCCGGTCCGGACGGGCGTTGGGGGATGCATAGCTTGAGGAGCGTCCCTCAAGTCCCAGCCCCTTTCGCGGGAGCCCGTATGCCCACGCATGACATTCCCCTCACCCTGTTGGACCCGGATGGCGGGTGGATCAACGCGCCCGTCCACGTCTCGGAGCTGGACGAGCTGCCGGTGCTCCTCCACTTCTTCTCCCTGGCCGAGGACGCGGACGCCAACGACTTCGCGTCCCTGCAGCGCTTCCTCGCGGAGTTCGGTCCGCGCGGGCTGAAGGTCATCGGCGTGGACGTCACCCACTCCGCCAGCGAGCTGCGCGACACCAACGCGGTGGAGGCCTTCGCGCGCGAGCACGGGCTGGTCTACCCCATCGCCGTGGATGACGGCTCCATGGCCCGCGCGTACGGCGTGAAGCAGACGCCCGCGTGGCTCGTCTTCGACGCGGACGGGCGGCTGCGCCACCACCTGTGCGGCAAGGACGCGGCCCGGCGCGTGCGCCCGCTGCTCGAGCGCTTCACCCAGTACGACACCTCGGCCGCGGCTCCCGCGCCCTGAAGGCTTCCCGGAGGTCACCTCATGGCGGACTGGCGCAAGAAGAGGACGGCGGCGCGCTTCACCCCCGGCACGCTGGCGGCGGCCGGCATCGGCGCGGCGCTGGGGCTGCGCGGGCTCCTCAGACGCCCGCGCTATTCATTCGAGGGGCGCACGGTGCTCGTCACCGGCGGCTCGCGCGGGCTGGGGCTGGTGCTCTGCCGCCAGCTGGTGCGCGAGGGGGCGCGCGTGGCGCTGTGCGGCCGCGACACGCAGTCCCTGGAGCGGGCGCTCGAGGAGCTGGAGCGCGAGGGCGGCGAGGTGCTCGCGCTGCCGTGCGACGTGCGCGACTCCGTGCAGGTGGAGGCGATGGTGGGCGCGGTGCTGGAGCACTGGGGCGCGGTGGACGTGCTCATCAACAACGCGGGCACCATCCAGGTGGGGCCGATGGAGTCCATGACGGTGGAGGACTTCGAGGACGCGGTGGACACGCACCTGTGGGGCCCCCTGCACACGACGCTCGCGGTGCTGCCCGCGATGAAGCAGCGGCGCGAGGGGCGCATCGTCAACATCGCCTCCGTGGGCGGCAGGCTCAGCGTGCCGCACCTGTTGCCCTACTCCGCGAGCAAGTTCGCGCTGGTGGGCCTGTCGGATGGACTGCGCGCGGAGCTGCGCCAGGACGGCATCCGGGTCACCACCGTGTGCCCGGGCCTCATGCGCACCGGCAGCCCGCTCAACGCGCGCTTCAAGGGCCAGCACGAGGCGGAGTACGCGTGGTTCTCCATCAGCGACTCGCTGCCCGGCGTCTCCGTGAGCGCCGAGCGCTCCGCGCGCCTCATCCTGGACGGCTGCCGTCGGGGCGACGCGGAGGTGCTGGTGGGCGCGGCCGCGAAGCTGGGCGCGGTGGGCCGCGCGCTCGCGCCCGAGCTCACCGCCACGCTGCTCGCCTGGGCCAACCGGCTGCTCCCGCAGAGCAGCAGCCAGGATGCGCACCGGGGCGTCGACAGCCAGACGCCCCTCACCCGCTCCTGGCTCACCGAGCTTTCGCGCAGGGCCGCGGAGCGCAACAACAACCAGGACGTGCCCCTGCACTGACAGGGGCGCCGCGCGGGGCGTCAGTCCTGGGCCATCTCCATGGCCCAGTGCCCCCGGTGCTCGTACGCCAGGGCAAGCTGCTCCTCGAGCGCGGTGAGCATCTTCGTGTTGCCCTCCTGCTCGTAGCCCTGGAGCGCCTGCTGGCAGCGCGGCACGCGCGACAGGAACTCCTTGAGCGCGTCCACCGTCAGCGTCTTCACGTACATCCCGTACCCCAGCTGCTCTAGATATAGGGCGTTGATGATCTGCTCGAACTGGCCCTCCAGCGGGATGCTCAGCACGGGCTTGCGCAGGTAGACGGCCTCGCTCATCAGCGTGAAGCCGCCGCTGGCGACCACGCCGCGGGAGGTGCGCAAGTCGTCGATGAAGCCCTTCTCGCTGAACGGCCGGTACGTGAGGTTGCCGTCCACCAGGTCCTCGGTGAGGTCCCTTCGCAGCCCGTACACGCGGCAGGGGATGCCCGCGGCCTTGAGGAGGTCCGGCAGCGCGG
>NZ_SRLW01000366.1:0-8889 GCF_006518215.1 Myxococcus sp. AB025B | reverse complement strand
TCCTCGGGCCGGGCCGTGGGCTTGGCCACGGACACCACGGGCGCGGAGGACATGCTCGGGTCCAGTTCCAGCACCTCGCGCTGCCCCACCCCGCTCCCCACGCGTCCCAGGGTGACGCCTCCACCCTGGCCCGCGTCCACGGGAGGCACGTCGTCCAGCAGCGAGCCCAACGAACCGCCGTGCGAGCCATCGTGGTCGAGCGCGCCCGGCGACACGTCACCGAACAGCGCCGCACGCCCGGTGTCCGAGGCCTCGAGCCCCGCGTGCTCGCCGAAGGCATCGCCGCCGTCCGAGTTCAGGTCGAACAGGTCCTGCGCGCCAGGAGGCGACGAAGAGGGATGTCCCGGTGACGCGGCGGTGGGCGAAGTCCCGGGGTGCGTCGCGTCTCCCAGGTCGAGGGAAGCAAACGGGTCCGCAGCCAAGGGAGGACGCCCCGGGAGCGTCGCGTCGCTCGGCGCGAGGAAGGGGTCCACGGGAGCAGGAGCAGCAGGTGGACGGCTCGGCTGCGCCGCATCTCGCGGGTTGAGCGGCGCGGCCCCGCGAGCAGCCGAGGCGGGAGGCTGCCCGGCCTGCGTCGCATCACTCGGATTGAGTGGCGCGCCGCCTCCACGAGCAGCCGCAGCGGTGGAACGTCCCGCCTGCGCAGCGTCATTCGGATTGAGCGGCGCGCCTCCTGCGCGAGCGGGCGCCGAAGGCGGACGCCCGGCCTGCGTCGCTTCGTTCGGAGCCAGGGCCGCGAAGGGATCCACTCGACCAGGAGCAGCAGGCGGACGACCCGGCTTCGTCGCGTCGCTCGAGTCAAGGGCCGCGAACGGGTCCGGCGGCTGCCCCGCCTGCGTCGCATCACCCAGGTCGAGCGAAGCGAACGGGTCCGCCGCAGAAGCCGGAGGTCGACCCGCCTGCGTTACATCCAGGTCGAGCGAGGCGAACGGATCCGACGGTGGAGCCGGAGGACGCCCCGGAAGCGTCGCATCCTCGGGCGCCGCGAACGGCGAGGCACCCGCCGCCCCATGCGCGGGGGGCCGCCCTGCCGCTGGCGCACCAGCACGCGGGGCGCCAGGTGCCCCCGCCTGAGGAGCCCGGGGAGGCGGCTGCCCCGTCACGCCACGAGGAGCAGCGTTCTGCCCCGCCACCAGAGCCAACGGAGGCGGCGCCGACATCGTCGTGTCGTCGATGTCGATGGACGCGAACGGGTCATCCTCGGCCGCGGGAGGCGCGGCGGTCCGAGGCGCAGGCAGCGCATCATCGATGTCGATGGACGCGAACGGATCCGCATCGACCGGAGGCGCGGGAGGCTTCGCGCCAGGCCCCACGGGCGCGGGCAACGCACCGAACGGATCCGCCCCACCCACCGCCCCAGCGGGCGCGGCGAGGAAATCAGCGAACGGGTCCGCGCCTCGCGACGCGGCGCTTCCCGCCCCGGGAGGCGGAGGCGGCGCGGTGCGGGCTGGCGCCCCCCGAGGCGCAGCGACTCCCGGAGGCTGCCGGGACGCGATTCCGGGCAGGGGCACGGGGCCCGATTGCCGCAATGCGGCGGCCTCATCGACCGGCGGAGGCACCGCGCCACCGTACAAGCCCGAGGAAGTGTCGACTGGCGGACGAACGGGCTGCGTGGCCCCGGGCAGTGGAACCGCGCCAGCGTTGCGCACCGCGGCGACGCCAGGAGCCCCGGCCACGGGAGTGCCCGAGGACTGTGCCGGCGGCAGCGGGATGGGCCCCACGCGGGTGGGCTCGCGGAAGACGCCGTCCTCCGTGTCGAGGTCCCCATCCATGCTGTTCCACGAGCCACCCCCAGGGGGGCCCGCGGGGGCTGTTCGCGTCGCCGCGACGCCCTGGGCGAAGAAGCCGGGCCGCGTGATTTCAACACCTTTGGGGTCGGCTGCGGCCCCGAAGGCGGCGAAGGGGTCGGCCTGCCCGGCCGACGAGGAAGGCGAGGACGCACCGACATCCTCCCCGCCTGATTCACGGGTGACACGGAACGTGTTCTGACATTTGGTGCAGCGGACCTTGACCCCCTTCTCGGTCACCTTCTCGTCGGGGATCTTGAACCGCGTCTGGCACCGCGCGCACTTGACGATCATTCAGCAGGCCTGGGGCAGGCACGAGTATAGAGGCACCGGGCGGGTCCGGCGAGACGGGTTCTCGCTGCTTGCTCGCCTCCAACCCCTCTGGTACGAGGTTTGCCCCTGCGAGACTCAGGCATGGAAGCTGGCTTGGAGTCGAGCCCAAAAGGGGCGGAGAAACCGATGAGCGAGGCCGAGCAAGCAGGCGCTCCCAGCAGCAAGGAGCCGAAGATCATCAAGCGGTACACGAACCGGAAGCTCTACGACACCGTGGAGAGCCGGTACGTCACCCTCGATGAGATCGCCGCGATGATCAAGGAGGGCACCGAGGTGCGGATTGTCGACAACCGCACGAAAGAAGACCTGACCTCGGTCACCCTCGCGCAAATCATCTTCGAGGAGGAGAAGAAGAAGAACCAGATGCCGCTGTCGGTGCTGCGGGAGATCATCCGCCACCCCGGCGAGTCCATCTCGGGCTTCATCCAGAAGGAGGTCAGCCCTCGCGTCGCCTCCATCCGTGAGGAGGCCGAGTCCCGCCTCGACAAGCTCCTGCGCCGCGAAGAGGCCGTGAAGGCCGGCCTGGAGGTTCCTCCCGAGGAGCCCCAGCAGGCCGCGGACGCCAACCTGCCCGCCGGCGGCCTGTCCCCCGCGGATCTGCTCAAGGCCAGCCAGCGCGCCTTCGAGGACTGGCAGAAGAAGATCGACGAGCGCGTGAAGCACGTCGTCGAGAACCTCACCGGCAACCTCCCCGCCCTGGGCCGCGACATGCAGTCGCTCACCCAGCGCCTCGAGGAGCTGGAGAAGAAGCTCGAGCAGCTCGAGCAGTCCAAGAAGTCCGAGTAGCCGTCAGGCCCTGGGCGCCGCCCGCTTCCGCTTCCGGGGAGCGGGCCCGCCGTGAATCTCCGAGGCGATGGCCGCCAGCATCCGCGCGCCCCGGCTTCGGGGGGCGTACTCGAAGATGGTCTTCCCGTGACTCTGGGCTTCGTCCACCTTCACGTCGTAGCCCAGCGGCGTCGTGGCCAGTGACTCCGGGAAGTACGCCCTGAGCCGCTCGAGAATCGCCGTGGCCAGCGCCGTCTTGCGGTACAGCGTGGGCACCACCTTGGTGACGCTCAGGTCCGAGCGGCCCTCGGCCTCGCCCACCTGCCGCACCGTGTCCGCCACCTCCGCGCAGCCATCCAGCGCCAGGTACGTCAGCGCCACCGGCACCACCACCTCCGTCGCGGCCACGAGGATGTTGCGCGTGGTGAGCCCCATGGACGGCGGCGAGTCGAAGACGACGGCGTCGTAGCCCGCGTCCTTCGCCGCCTCCAGGCGGTCCGCCAGCCGGTGCGAGCGCCGCGCGTGGGACGCCACCACCACCGGGAAGTCCGCCATCTCCTTGTACGAGGGCAGCACGTCCAGCCCTGCCACGGCCGTCGGCCGCACCACGTCCGCCAGGGCGACCGTATCGTCGGTCAGCAGGTGGAAGACATTGCGAGCAAGCGTGCGCACGTCCAGGCCGAGCGCCTTGCTCGCATGGCCCTGCGTGTCCAGGTCCACCAGCAGCACGCGCAGGCCGCGCTCCCTGGCGAGCCAGGCGGCGGTGTTCACCGCCAGCGTCGTCTTGCAGGTGCCGCCCTTCTCGTTGATGAAGGCGATGCGCCGCATGGTGGCCTCGGGCTCCCCCGGACCTGTCCGGGTGCTTACTTCTTCGACGGCGCCTTCTGCGCCACCAGGGTGTCCACCTTGCTCTCCACCGACGCCAAGAGCCGCTCCAGGTCATCCACCTTCGAGCGCAGCTGCTCCAGGTCCGCCGTGGACGGCAGGTTCATGGCCGACAGCGCCGAGCGCAGCGCGCTGTCCAGCGTGCCCTTGGCCGACAGCGAGCGCGACACCAGCGTCTGCACCGCCGCCACGAACTTCTCGTTGGAGAGCAGCTGCTGCGCCAGCTTGCCGACGCGCTCCTCGCCCGTCTCCACGAGCTTCTTCATCACCGGGTTGTTCTTCAGCATGGGACGCCTGGTTTTCACCCGTCCGGTGGAACCCCACCGTCGGGACGTCGGGAAAAAGACGCCGCACTCTGCGAGGGGGCAACGCGACGTGTCAAGCAAGGCAACAACCCCGGGCCAAACGCGTTGACTCCTGGAGACTCGATTCCTACGGTTCGCCGCTCGCTTATGGCAGGGCTCCTGGACAAGCGGTTGTGGGTGGTCTCCGGCAAGGGCGGCGTGGGCAAGAGCACCGTCGCCGCGGCGCTCGCCCTGCGCTCGGCGCGCGCGGGGCGTCGGACGCTGGTGTGCGAGGTGAACACGCAGGAGCGCATCAGCCGCTTCCTCGATCACCCTCCCGCCGGCCCCGAGGTGAAGCTGTTGGAGGAGAACCTCTGGGCCGTGGACGTGCGCCCGCAGGAGGCCATGCGCGAGTACGGGCTCATGGTCCTGCGCTTCGAGACCCTCTACAAGACGGTCTTCGAGAACAAGCTGGTGCGCTACTTCCTGCGCTTCGTGCCGTCCCTGCAGGAGCTCGTCCTGCTGGGGAAGATCATGTACCACCTGCAGGAGAAGCTGCCGGACGGGCGCTGGCGCTTCGACACCATCGTCCTGGACGCGCCCGCCACCGGCCACGCCATCTCCTTCCTGAGCGTGCCCCAGGTGCTCGTGCAGACGGTGCCCCCGGGCCCCATGTCGCGCGAGGCCCAGAAGATGCGCGACCTGCTGGTGGACCCGTCCGTGACGGCCGCCATCCTGGTGGCGCTCCCGGAGGAGATGCCGGTGAACGAGGCGCTGGAGCTGCACGCGGCGCTCGAGGACCGGGTGCACGTCCGCACGCACGCGGCGGTGCTCAACCAGGCCATCCCCGAGCGCTTCACGGAGGCGGACCTGGAGGCGCTGGCGGGACACCCGGAGCTGCACCACGTGGCCCAGGCGCACCATGACCGCGCGGCGCTGACGGTGCTCGCGGGCACCAAGCTGGAGCGCAACCTTCACACGCCGGTGTTCAACATCCCCCGGCTGTTCCTCCCCGCCTTCGGGCGGGACGCCATCGAGCAGGTCATGGGTCACCTCGAAACACTGGTGATGGGGGAGCGGTGAGCACGACGGCCCTCGCGCCCGCGCTCGCGAACAAGCGCGTCCTCATCTGTGTCGGCTCCGGCGGTGTCGGGAAGACGACGGTGGCCGCCACCCTGGCCCTGCGCGCGGCGGTGGAGGGCCGCCAGAGCCTGGTGTGCACCATCGATCCGGCGAAGCGGCTGGCCAACTCGCTGGGCCTGTCCGCGCTCGGCAACGCGGAGACGCAGGTGCCGGCCTCGGCGCTGCAGCCGCTGGGCGTCACGCCCCGCGCGGCGCTGTATGCGATGATGCTGGACATGAAGCAGACGTGGGATGACCTCATCACCCGCGTCGCGCCTCCGGACCAGCGCGAGCGCATCCTCGCCAACCGCTTCTACCAGTCGCTCTCCACGGCCCTGGCGGGCAGCCAGGAATACATCGCCATGGAGAAGGTGTGGGAGCTGCGGCGCAAGGGCGAGTACGAGCTCGTCGTGCTGGACACGCCGCCCACCGCGCACGCGCTGGACTTCCTGGACGCGCCCAACCGCGTGCTGGACTTCCTGGACAACGAGGCGGCGAAGTGGCTGCTGGCGCCCGCGCTGAAGGCGGGCAAGCTGGGCCTGTCGCTCTTCAACCGCAGCGGCTACGTGTTGCGCGCGCTGTCCAAGTTCACCGGCACGGAGATGCTCCAGGAGCTCTCCAGCTTCATGCTGTCCCTGTCGGGCATGAACGAGGGCTTCCGCGAGCGCGCGCGCGGCGTGCGCTCGCTCCTGGAGGACAAGACGACGGGGTTCGTGCTGGTGACGAGCCCCCACCCCGAGCGCATGGACGAGGCCATCCACTTCAACAGCCTCCTCAAGCAGCACCGCATGGAGGTGGTGTCCCTGGTGGTGAATCGCGTGCACCCGCTGCCCACCGAGGCCATGTGGGCGGACGCGGCCACGCTGACGCCCACCCGCCGCGCCAAGATGGAGGAGACGCTGCGCGAGCTCCAGGTCCTGGCCGAACAGGACCAGAAGGGCATCACCCAGCTGCAGGCCGCCTGCCCGGGCATCCCCCTCATCCGGGTGCCGCGTTTCGGGCTGGACGTCCACGACATCACCAGCCTGTGGCAGACCGGACGCTACCTGCTGGGAGACGACACCTTCTGAGCGGGCCCGGGCTCACCCCTGGTCGCGGCCAGCAGCCGCCCGGGGGCCGGACAGGCGGGACGGCGGCGCGCGCGCCCCGGACGCATTAAACTGGGCGCGCCCACCCTCGGCGGTGGGAACTCCAGGGCACGGTGCGTTGTCCGGAGACGGCAGGGCCAGGAGGACGCATTCCGTGACGCGGAACGAGCGAACGTACATGTCGGTCAGTCGCTGGGGCTGGGTGTTGGCGCTGGGCCTGGGTGTCGCCGGATGTCGGACGACGGGCGCGGCGGGCAGCTCGGACACCGCCCAGGTCGCACCGGCGAAGCAGGAGATTGAGTTCGACGCGGTGACGGTGACCGCGGACCTGGAGCTGGACAAGCTCAACGACGAGGAGCTCTTCGCCGGGGGCACGTCCGCCTTCGCGGCCAACGACTTCAAGCAGGCGGCGCGCTTCTTCGGGCGGCTGGTGGACTTCCACCCGAAGAGCCAGCACCGTCGCGCGGCGCTCTACAACGCGGGGCTCGCCCACCAGCGCCTCAAGGAGTGGGAGGAGGCGTGGCTGCGCTTCTCCGAGCTGGCGGACGCGAAGGCGGGCCAGGGAGACGCGCTGGACGCGGCCTTCCGCGTGGCGGAGACGCAGTACCACCTGGAGCGCTACGACGAGGCCGCGGACCTCCTGTCCACGCTCGCCGCGCGCGAGGACATCCCGGTCAACCGCCGCATCGAGGCGCGCGTGCAGCAGGGCGTGTGTGAGCTGGAGGCGGGCCGCACCGACGCCGCCGAGGCCACGCTGCGCAAGGCCCTGTCCGCCTACGAGGCCTTGTCCGACAAGGACGAGGTGGACGACTACTTCCCCGCGCAGGCGCACTTCTTCGTGGGGGAGCTGTACCGGCTGGACTACGAGGACGTGAAGCTGGACCCCGCCAAGGGCGCGGACAAGCTGGCCGAGGACCTCAACTACAAGGCGGAGCTGCTGCTCTCCTCGCAGGGCCACTACCTGCGCTCCATCCGCGTGGGCAACGGCTACTGGGCCACCGCGTCGGGCTCGCGCATCGGCGCGATGTACGAGGACCTCTACGCGCAGATGGTGAGCTCGCCCGCCCCCGCGGAGCTCAACGCGGAAGAGGCCGTCGTCTACCGGCAGGAGCTGCGAAAGAAGATTCGCGTGCTGCTCACCAAGTCCATCAACATCTACGAGCGGACCCTGGAGACGGCCGAGCGCATCGGCTCGCAGAGCAGCTTCGTGGACCGCACGCGCGAGAGCCTCGCCAAGGTGAAGGCCCTGCTCCTGGCGGACGCGGAGGGAGAGCCCCTTCCCGCGCCTCCCGCGTCGAAGGACGAGCCCCACACGTGAGCCGCGGCTGAAGTCGCCCGGAGGCCGCCCCACTGGGCAGCCCCGGGCCGGGCGGCATAGCCTGGGGCCCTGCCATGGAGCCCCTCTTCACGCCCGAGCAGCTCGCGGAGATTCACGCCTACCACCTGCCCCACTACATCCGCGCGGCGGTGAACCCCTTCGCACGGTTCGCCCTGCTGGCGCTGATGTTGGGCGTGCTGGTGCGGCCCTTCTTCCGCATGGCCACGGCGGCCGCGGCGGGGCTGGAGCGCCGCTTCGGCTTCCTGCGCACCGCGCCCGTCAGCCGCGCCTTCTTCAGCGCCATGGACCGGCTGTGGGGTGAGTCCGGCTGGGGCGCGGCCGTCCTCTTCGCGCTGATGACGGACCTGTTCGTGAAGCTGGTCTACGCGCCGGTGGACATCTGGTTCGCGTACACGCTGGAACACCAGCACGGCATGTCCAACTACACCCCGGTCGCCTTCGCCCGGGACATGCTCAAGGGACACCTGCTGGGCGGGTTCGCCATCGCCGCGCTCGTCATCGGCCTGTATGGACTGGCCCGTCGCACGCGCCACTGGTGGTGGGTGCTGGGCGTGCCCGTGGCCCTGCTGATGCTTGGCTCCTCCGCGCTGGACACGTACCGGGGCCGACTCTACTTCGAGCAGGAGCCGCTGCCCCCCGGGCCTTTGCGCACGCGGATGACGGCGCTGATGGCCCAGGCCAACATCACCTTCTCCGACGTGCTGGTGGAGAAGACCTCCGTGGCCTCGCGGCGCATCCAGGCGTACTTCGCGGGCCAGGGCCCCACGCGGGCCATCGTCCTCAACGACGTCATCCTCCAGGAGCTCTCCGAGGACGAGGTGCTCGCGGCCGTGGCCCACGAGGCCGGCCATGTGCAGGAGCAGAAGTGGCCGGGCCGCATCGCCTCTTCCCTGGCTGTCGTCGCGCTCCTCTTCGCCATCGACCGGATGCTGCGCGTCGCGGCGGCGCGGAGCTGGTTCGGCACCTCGCGCTTCGCGGACATCCGCACCCTGCCGCTGCTCTCGCTGCTCCTGTCGCTCGTGCTGCTGCTGGGCGCGCCCATCGCCGGAGCCTTCTCCCGCGAGCGCGAGCGCGAGGCGGACCGCTTCGCCCTCAACCTCACCCACGACGTCGACGCGTTCCGCCGAATGCTGGTGAAGGCCGCGCGCGTCAACAAGATGGACCCCGACCCTCCGCGCTGGGTCGTCCTCAAGGGCATGAGCCATCCCCCCGTGGGCGAGCGGCTGGCCGACCTGCCCGCGCCCTGACGTGAAAAAGCGGCCGGCAGGTGGGCTCTCCCCTTCCCC
>NZ_SRLW01000365.1:0-8910 GCF_006518215.1 Myxococcus sp. AB025B | reverse complement strand
GGTCTCGGGAGTGGGGCGAGAGCTGGAGGTGTCGCTGCGCTACTACGGACGGGGCTTCGTGAATCCCTACAGTGGCGCGACCTCGGGGGCGGACGTGTTGGAGGGGCAGCGGGTTCGCAACGAGCTGGGCGTGCGATTGCGCTACCTGCATCGCGACGAGGGTGCGTGGCGGCTTCGCGGACAGGTGGATGGCTGGACGCTGCCCTCGGATGGCGCGGTGGAGGGGACCGCGGGGCTGACGCGTCTGAGGGCCTCGGCCCGGGTGGACGTGGTGTCGTTGGCGTGGTTGCAGCCGTCGCTCCGGCTCGATGCGCGCTTGTCCGGCGCGGGGTTGTCCACGCTCTGCGCGGAGGTGGAGCGGGACGGGGACGCGGAGCCGGAGGAGAGGGCGGCGTGCTCGAACGGAGGGCGACAGGGCGCCACGGCGCGGGTGCGCTCGGTGTTGTCGGAGCAGGTCGAGGTGGCCTGGGAGTACGGCCATGCGCGCGTGGTGGAGACGGGGGCGACGGAGGCGCGATGGGATGGGCGGGCGCTCGTCGAACTGAAGCTTCGGCCGGCGGAGTCCTGGCGAGTGGGAGGTCGGGTCCAGTGGAGGGACGAGGACCTGTCTGAGAGGACGCGGCTCCGACAGGAGGTGCGCACGACGGTGGACCTGCGCTGGAGCGTCCTGGAGAGGACGACGATGCGAGGGCGCTACGCGTGGGTCGTGGACCTGAAGGACGCGCGGACCGCGCGCACGCCGCCGGATGAACCGCGCCACCTGTTCCAACTGGAGGTGGAGACGCGGTTCTGACGTGGCATGCGCCGAGCACCTTCGTGGGAGGACGAGGCGAGACCTGCGATGCGTCTGGGGCGCCCCGCCGACCCTGCTGCGCCACCGGTTCCACCTGGATGGGGTGTCCAAGGGACGGGCGCTGGGGTGCCCTCGTGGGTCGACGAGGACGGGTTGCTGGTGGCCTGATGCGTGGAGTGGTGGGGATGGGAGTCGGTGATGAGGAGGGGTGACGTGAGGCGCTGGGGATGGTGGTTGTGCGTGGTGGGGTTGAGCGGCTGTGGGGCGCCGGCGGAGGAGTGGGCGGAGGACGCCTGCGCGGACTTGTTGCCGGGGGACGTCGTCATCACCGAGTACTTGAACGACCCCGACGGAACGGACACGGGGCGCGAGTACGTGGAGCTGCACAATCCGCTCTCGGTGCCGGTGAGCCTGGAGGGACTGACGCTCCATGCGTCGCGCTCGGATGGCTCGCGGGAGAAGACCTTCCTGTTCGACGCGCCGCTGTCGGTGGCACCCGGTGACTACCTGGTGCTGGGCGACGTTCGCGAGGGGACCGTGCCCGCGCACGTGGACCTGTCCTACGGCGATTCGCTGGGCGCGCTGGGGAATGCGTCGGGACGGTTGGGTTTGCGGTGTGGTTCCCGGGTGGTGGATGAAGTCCCGCTCACGGCGCCCGCGAAGAGCGGTGTCGCGCGTGTGTATGACGGGCGACTGGTGCCGGACTCCGCCGGCAATGACGACCCGACGCGCTGGTGCGACTCCGAGGGCTCCACCGTGGGTGGCTCGTTCCAAGGCAGTCCGGGCTCGGCGAACACGCCCTGCGCTCCGACGGAAGGGGCCTCGGGAGGCGATGCGGGCGTGGAGCGCTGTTCCCCGCTGGAGGGACTGGCGGCGCGTCCGGTGCGGTGGCCCCGCGTGGGTGAGCTGGTCATCACCGAGCTGATGGTGAACCCCATCGGCGATGACACCTCGGCCGAGTGGGTGGAGGTCCTGGCCCTGGCTCCGGTGGACCTGAATGGATTGACGGTGGGCTCGGACACCTCGGGGACACGGTTGCAGGGGACGCAATGTCTGTCGCTCCCCGCGGGAGGGTACGCGCTGCTGGCCCGTCGCGCGGAGGCGGTCCTGAACGGAGGGCTGCCCACGCCGCTGGCCACGTTCGGTGTGGACCTCCGCAACTCGGGCGGTGTCGTGCTCGTGCGAGCAGGGGGCGTGGTCGTGGACGCGGTCGAGTACGGCCCCGCGCGCGAGGGCGTGGCGACCCAGGTGTCGGTGGAGCGAGCGAATGTGTCCGACAACGATTCACTGTCGTCATGGTGTCCCGCACGGGAGCGCTATGGCGAGCGTGGCAACCTGGGGACTCCGGGACGCGGGAACGCTCGATGCACCGAGGGCGACACGGACGCCGGGTCCGCGGATGGCGGAGGAGGGGACGCCGGTGCCTCGGATGCAGGGCGCGACGCGGGCTCTTCAGGGGGCGGCTCCACGGATGGCGGGCGCGATGCAGGTTCGACCTCGGACGCGGGGCCTCGCGACGCCGGTCCGCCGGATGCTGGGCCGCCAGATGCCGGTCCCCCAGGCTCCACCTGCATCGACCGGGTCACGGGGCGCGCTCGCGCGGTCCGCGTACCGGAGGTCGGCTCTCTCGTCCTCACGGAGCTCATGGCGGACCCGACCGTGGTCGCCGACGGCGTGGGCGAGTGGGTCGAAATCCTCGCGACACGCGAGGTGGACCTCAACGGCGTCACGTTGATGAACGAGAGCGGAGCGAGCACGACGCTCGACGCCGCGCTCTGTTTGTCGCTGAGGACTGGCAGCCGCGCGGTGCTCGCGCGCAGCCTGGACCCGGCGCTCAACGGGGGCCTGCCGGCGGTGCTGGCCACCTTCTCCTTCAACCTCGCCAACACCGCGGGAGCCCGCTCGCTCCGGTTGATGAGGGACGGCCGGGTGCTGGACGCCATCACCTGGTCGAACGCCGCGACACCGGGCGTGTCCTGGCAGGTGGACCCCGCGAGCAGTGATGCCCAGCGCAATGACCTGCCAGGGAGCTTCTGCGCCGCGCCCTCGAGCGCGCGCTATGGCCTGGGAGACCGGGGTACGCCGGGACTGGAGAACCGCGCATGCCCGCGCTGAGCCCCATCCCCGCGACCCGGTGGTTCGTCCTCCTGACGGCATGGCTCGTCACGAGCGCCCTCGGGTGCGGTGCGGACCCGGGGGGCAGGTGTGGACCCTCGACGGGGCTGGTGACGGAGGTCCTCGACGGTGACACCCTCGTCCTGGAGGGCGGCGTGCGTGTCCGCTATCTGCTCGCGGACACCCCGGAGCGCACGGCGGGCAGACACGAGTGCTTCGGCCGCGAGGCGCACGCGTTCAACCGGAGCCTCGTCGAAGGTCGCCACGTGACACTCGTCGACGCGGAGGCGTGTGAGGACCGCTTCGGTCGCCGGCTCGCCTACGTCTTCGTCGATGGCCGCGACGTGAGCGCGCTGCTCGTGGAGCGGGGCCTCGCTTGCGTGCTCCATGTCCCGCCCGCGGGTGACTCACGCCGTCGGGAACTCGAGGCCCTGGAGGCCCAGGCCCGGCGTGCACGACGTGGCATGTGGGGCGCCTGCTCGCCGGTGCCCTGCGCATGAACCACGACTCCACACCGGACGGCACACGAAGCGCCCTGATGCCCGCCTCCCGAGCGGGGCTGCGTCCAGTCGGCACGAGAGGGCAAGGAGCCCGCGAGCCTCGGGCGCAATATCCCATTGCTGACGGCCATGCCTCCGCGCGAATCATCCAGCACGGTCCGCTCCCACGAGCGACCGGCGAAGGGCGGGCCAGCACGAGCGCGCCCCCGGAAGGACGCGCGCTGCGTGGCTGGGACGTGTCGGTCCTGGCCTCGTTCGAGACGGGGGAGGAGGGCGTGCCCATGAACCCCTGCCCCATGCCCACCAGCCTCCTGCTGGACCTCCTGTCCTCGCGACGGGAGGACATCGCCCGGCGCTGGGAGGCCCGCGCGGGCGCGGCGGCGGACGAGGCCCCGCGCCGACGCCTCGCGCCGCTGACGGGCTCTCAGGCCTGGGTGGACTCGGTGGTGGAGCTGCTGCGCGTGCTCAGCGTCTCGCCTGGTTGGAGCGGTCCGCTGGCCCTGGGCGGGCGCGGCGCGGAGCATGCCCGGGAAGGCTCGGACATCGCCGCGGTGGTGCGCGAGTACGGCCTGCTGCGGGAGGTGCTCGTGGAGGTGCTGGAGGACGCGGGGTGGGCCCCGGACTTCGAGGGCATGCGCGCGCTCAACCGGGTCATCGACGTGTGCATCGCGGACGCGGTCCAGCGCCACTCCCACCAACGGGAGCGGACGCTGCGCGAGACGGAGACGAAGCTGCACGACATCCTGGAGCACGCGCCCGCCGCCATCTACGCGAAGGACGCCTCGGGGCGCTACCTCTTCGTCAACCGGGCCTTCGAGGTCCACGGCAGCGTGCGCAGGGAAGAAGCGGTGGGGCACTCCGATTACGAGCTGTTCTCCCGCGAGGTGGCGGACGTGTTCACCGCCAATGACCGCCGCGTCCTCACGACGGGCAGCCCCCTGGAGTCCGACGAGCACGTGCGGCGCCCGGACGGCTGGCACACCTATCACTCGCTCAAGTTCGCCCTGCCCGGCGTGGGCGGACAGGCGCATGCGGTGTGCGGCATCTCCACGGATGTCACCGAGGCGCGCCTGGCGCAGAAGGAGCGCGACGAGGCCCGGGAGCGGCTGCGCCGGGTCATCACCGAGCTGCCCGTCGTGCTGTGGGCCACCGACGCCGTGGGCAACATCACCCTCTTCGAGGGACAGGGCCTGAAGGCCATGGGCGTGGAGCCTGGCACCATGGTGGGCCGCAACACCGCGGAGGTGTACGCGGGCCGGCCGGAGCTGCTCGACGCCGCGCGCCGCGCCCAGGCGGGCGAGACGTTCTCCCTGGAGATGGAGGTCGGCGGCGGGTGGTTCATGGCCTACGTCTCCCCGGACCTGGGCCCGGACGGGCGGGTGCGCGGCGTGTCGGGCGTGTCCCTGGACATCACCGAGCGCCGCCGCGCCGAGGAGGTCCTGCGGCAGTCGGAGATGCGCTACCGGCTGGCCACGCGCGCCACCAGCGACGTCATCTACGACTGGGACCTGGCCACCGGGCGCATCGAGTGGAGCGAGCTGGCCCTGCACCAGTTCCGGGTGGCGTCCCACGACACGCCGATGGACATCGACTGGTGGACCCTCTGCATCCACCCCGATGACCGCGAGCGCGTCGCCCGGGACATGCAGGCCGTCATGGACCAGGGCCAGGAGCACTGGCGCGACGAGTACCGCTTCCGCCGGGGGGACGGCACCTGGGCCGTCGTCGAGGACCGGGGGCAGGTGGTGCGCGACGCGGCCGGCCGGCCCCTGCGCATGGTGGGCGCCATGCAGGACGTCACCGAGCGGCGCGCCACGGAGGAGGAGGCCCGGCGCCGCGCCGAGTTCGAGCAGCTGCTCATCGGCATCGTCGGCCACGATTTGCGCAACCCCCTGTCCGCCATCACCATGGCGTCCACCACGCTCCTGCGGCGCGAGAACCTGGACGAGCGCCAGCGCAAGGTCATCGACCGCATCCTCTCCAGCGCCAATCGCGCCACGCGCATGCTGCGCGACGTGCTGGACTTCACCCAGGCCCGGCTGGGCGGGGGCATCCCCATGCAGCCCCGTCCCCTGGACCTGCACGAGCTGACGCGGCAGGTGCTGGACGAGGTGCGGCTCGCGCACCCCGAGCGCACGCTGGAGCTCGAGTACGGCGGCAGCGGCGCGGGCCTGTGGGACGCGGACCGGCTGGCCCAGGTCATCACCAACCTGGTGAACAACGCCATCAGCTACAGCCCCAGCCACTGCCCGGTGCTGGTGCGCACCCATGGCACGCGCGACTCCGTGGTGCTCTGCGTGCACAACATGGGCGACCCCATCCCCACCGAGCTGCTGTCGCGCCTGTTCGAGCCCATGAAGCGCGCCGAGCGCCCCGAGTCGAGGGACGGCCGCGGCGGCCTGGGACTGGGCCTCTTCATCGTGAAGCACATCGTCGATGCCCACGGCGGCCGGCTGCGCGTGCGCTCCAACGCGCGCGACGGCACCCTCTTCATGGTCCGCCTGCCGCGCGTGCTCCTGGCCCCGGCGCAGGTGGCCGCCTGGCCCTGACACCTCGCCTGCCCTGGACAAATCCACGGGGTATTCCGGACCTGCCGAGCAGGCATGGCGCACTTGCTCCTGGGGACGCACCCGGATAGCACGGGGGGCATGACTCGTTTTTCTCGGAGGGGTGAATGAAGAAGGTCCTCATCGGGGTGGGAATCGGCTGTGGCGTCATCATTCTCGGCATCGTCGGGTTCATGGTGGTGGGCGGGCTGTGGGTCGCGAACAAGGCGAGCGACGGCCTGGCGGCCGTCAAGAAGATCGAGACGCAGCAGAAGGAGCTGGTGGAGCTGAACAAGGCCCACCCCTTCACGGTGCCCGCCGACGGTGAGGTGCTGGCGCTGAAGGAGGACCGGCTGACGACGTACCTCTCGGTGCGCGAGTCGTCGCTGCCCGTCTTCAAGACCTACGAGGAGAAGTCCAAGGCCTTCGGGGACAAGCACGGCACGGGGGATGACGCGAAGCCCTCCTTCGACTCCGCGATGGAGGCGATGAACCTGCTGGGCAGCATGATGGCGGACGTGCGCGCCGCGTACATCGAGAGCCTGAAGAAGCACGGCATGTCGCCCAACGAGTTCCAGACCATCACCTCCACCGTCTACGCGTCCATGGTGGCGGAGAGCTCGGCGGCGGTGCGGCAGATGAGCGCCAAGGCCGTGGAGGCCATGGAGAAGCAGGTCGCGGAGCTGGACAAGAAGCTGGAGGACGGCTCGCTGTCCGCTGACGCGCGCGCGCAGCTCGAGGAGGCGCGCACGGGCCTGGAGGAGCAGATTGAAGCGCTGTCGGACACCGCCAACGGCACCGGCGAGACGCTCTCGGAGGCGTCCAGGAAGGCCGCCGCCGCGAACATGGCGCTCATCAAGAAGCACGAGGAGCGCGTGAAGGTCATGGCCAACGCGGCCTTCGACGGCTTCGTGCTCGGCGACGCCACGGACGACCTGTCCGGCGCGGGCGCGGGCGTCGAGGACTGACGCCGCGCTGTCGCCTCCGGCTCCGGCCCCTCCTCATTGGGAGGCGGCCGGGGCCTCCCGGCGGCGGGCGATGACGCTGGCCACGACGGCGGTGCCCACCAGCGCGACGATGACGAGCACCGACGGCAGCGGCGGGACGTGGAACCAGGGCGTCACCACCATCTTCAGCCCCGCGAACGCGAGCACGCCCGCCAGCCCGTGGTGCAGGTAGCGCAGCGTGCCCAGCGTGCCCGCCAGCACCAGGTACAGCGCCCGCAAGCCGAGAATCGCGAAGGCGTTGGAGCTGTAGAGGATGAAGGTGTCCTTCGTCACGGAGAAGGCCGCCGGCACCGAGTCCACCGCGAAGAGGATGTCCGTCAGCTCCAGGCCCAACAGCGCCAACAGGAGCGGCGTGGCCACGCGGTGGCCGTCCTCGCGACGGACGATGAACTTCTTGTCATGCAGGTGCTGCGTCACCGGCAGGTGACGCGACAGCCAGCTCACGGCCCGGTTGTCCCGCTGCTTCGCCGGGTCCTCGCGCAGCACGCGCCAGGCGGTCACCAGCAGGATGGCGCCGAAGACATAGGTCACCCAGGACCAGCGCTCCAGCGCGGCCGCCCCCACGAAGATGAAGAGCGCGCGGAAGACGAGCGCGCCGAAGATGCCCAGGAACAGCACCTGGTGCTGCGCGCGCACGGGGACCGACAGGCTCTGGAAGATGACGAGGAAGACGAAGGCGTTGTCCAGACTGAGGCTCTTCTCGATGAGCCACGCCGCCAGGTACTCCTGGCCGGCGTGAGGGCCGAGCACCGCCCACACCAGCCCTCCGAAGGCCAGGCCCGCGGTCACCCACACGCCCGTCCACATCCAGGCCGCCCGGCGCGACTCGCCGTGGTGGCCCCGGTGTCCGAGCAGGTCCACCACGAGCAGCGTCAACACCGCCGCCCAGAAGACGCCCCAGAGCCATGTGGGAATCGGGTGCATGGTCGTCGCCTGAACCTATGCATCCTCTCCTGCGGGGGGCCCGGTGTCCCGCAGACAAGCGTTGACCAATGGGGCAGGGCAGACACCCCCGGGCTGTCCGCTGTGGCCTTACCAACCCATACAGACAGACAAGGGCCTTTCCGCTCTCTTTGCGAGCATCCCTTCACGGGATGTGTCAGTTTCCGCGCGGGGCAGCCCATGAGGGGATGTCCTCATGACGAGCGTCGCGCGGGGGAGGGGCGCGGCGCGGCCAGGGACCAGGAGGAGTCGTAGCGATGAACAAGGTCATCTTCGCCTGTGTGCGGAACGCGGGTCGCTCGCAGATGGCGGCGGCGTTCTTCAACGTGCTGGCGGACCCGGACAAGGCACGGGCCATCTCCGCGGGGACGCAGCCTGGCGAGCAGGTGCACCCGGAGGTGCTCGCGGCCATGCGTGACGCGGGCCTGGACCTGACGGGCGCCCGACCCCAGCGGCTCACGGACGAGCTGGCGAAGGACGCGCATTGGCTCATCACGCTGGGCTGTGGCGAGGCCTGCCCGAGCGTGCCGGGGCTCAAGCGCGAGGACTGGCCGCTGGATGACCCCCAGGGCAAGTCGGAGGCGCTGGTGCACCGCATCCGCGACGAAGTGGCCGCCCGCGTGGTGGGGCTGCTGGAGCGCGAGGGGTGGCTGAAGGCCGGTCAGCCGGGGACGTAGGCCGGCCAGGTGGCGCGGGCGACCGCTCGCCCGCTCCGAAGCCCCGCGTGCACGGGCAGGACGCATCCTGCGGACGTCTCCAGCCGACGTCCGTCCGGGGTGCGCCGTCATGTCATCGTCCTTGCCCGCTGTTCCCACGACCGCGAAGAGCGCCGCTCCCGTGGAGCCCGTCGTCCGGCCCCGGGTGAAGCCCTTCGCGCCCCGGCGCACGCTCGGCGTGGCCCTGGCAGTGGGCGTGCTCGCGGAGGTGCTCCTGGGGCGGAAGCACTGGGGGGTGTCGTTCCCGTTGGTGGTGCTGGCGCTGGTGGGCGCGCTGCTGGAGGACGCGCG
>NZ_SRLW01000364.1:0-8917 GCF_006518215.1 Myxococcus sp. AB025B | reverse complement strand
GGCGTGGGCTGGGGCTTCCAGTTCCAGGAGCCGCTCTTCGTCGCGGCGGTGAGCGCGGTGCTGGTGGCGTTCGCGCTCAACCTCTTCGGGGTCTTCAACGTGGGCCTGGACGGCACGGCGCTCGCGGGCAAGGTGGACCAGAGCCACGGGCTGATGCACAGCGCGGGCGAGGGTGTGCTCGCGGTGGTGCTGGCCACGCCCTGCTCGGCGCCGCTGCTGGGCACGGCGGTGGGCTTCGCCTTCGCGGCGGGGCCGCTGACGGTGCTCGCGGTGTTCACCGCGCTGGGCCTGGGGCTCGCGCTGCCGTTCTGCCTGCTGGTGCTGGTGCCGGGGCTGGCGCAGAAGCTGCCGAAGCCGGGCGCGTGGATGGAGCGCTTCAAGCAGGTGCTGGGCTTCGCGCTGCTGGGCACCACGGTGTGGCTGGTGTGGGTGATGGGCGGGCTGGCCGGCGTGGACGGCATGGCGCGGCTGCTCGCGTTCCTCGTGGCGGTGGGTCTGGGCACGTGGGTGTATGGCCAGTCGCAGCTGCAGGAGGGCGGCAAGCGCTGGGCGTCGCTGGGCATCGCGGCGGTGGTGCTGGTGGGCTCGGGCGTGGCGGCGCTGCGCTTCGACGAGGCGGCGGCTCCGGCGGCGAAGGCGTCCTCCACCGTGGCGATGGCGCAGCCGTGGAGCGATGAGGCGGTGGCCTCCGCGCTGGCGGCGGGGCAGCCGGTGTTCATCGACTTCACCGCGGACTGGTGCCTCACCTGCAAGTTCAACGAGCGCACGGTGCTGTCGCGCGAGGAGGTCCGCGCCGCGTTCACCGAGCACCAGGTGGCCTTCTTCGTGGCGGACTGGACGCGCCGCGACGCGCGAATCACGGCGCGGCTGGCGGACCATGGGCGCGCCGGTGTGCCCATGTACCTGGTGCTGAGCCCGAGCGCGCCGGACAAGCCGGAGGTGCTGCCGGAGCTGCTCACGGTGGACTCGGTGGTGGACTCGGTGAAGCGCGCGTCGGCGTGCTCGCCGCGTCCGGACGGCTCGAAGGTGTTGTGCGCCGCGCAGCTCCCGCGGCCTTGAGGCAGCCGAAGTCATCCGCAGTCATGTCATGCAGTCCCCAACCTGGAGGAACGCCATGAAGCAGGTCTTCACCGCGCTCGCGCTCGGCTCGCTGTTCGTGGGCATGCCCGCCCTCGCGGATGCCGAGGTCGGCAAGCCCGCTCCCGCCTTCACGCTGAAGGACGAGGCCGGCAAGGAGCACTCGCTGTCGAAGTACAAGGGCAAGGTGGTGGTGCTGGAGTGGACCAACCCCGAGTGCCCCTTCGTGAAGCGCCACTACGAGGCGGACACGATGACCAAGACGCTCAAGGGCTTCGACGCCCAGAAGGTCGTGTGGCTGGCGGTGGACTCCACGGCGCACAACACGCCGGAGAAGTCCGCGGCCTGGAAGAAGGCGGAGGGTTTCGCCTACCCGGTGCTCCAGGACGCGAGCGGCGCCACGGGCAAGGCGTACGGCGCCAAGACGACGCCGCACATGTACATCATCGACACCGAGGGAGTGGTCCGCTACGCGGGCGCCATCGATGATGACCCGCGCGGCAAGAACGACAAGAAGGTCAACCACGTGCAGACCGCCGTGGACGCGGTGCTCAACGGCAAGCCCGTGCCCGCGGCCACCACCACGCCCTACGGCTGCTCGGTGAAGTACAAGAGCTGAGGACGCGGTCCTCCGTGTCGTCCCCAGGGTCCTCTTCCCTTCGCGGGAGGAGGACCTTCGTTTTTCTGGGCCATGCCGTCGATGTCCCCTGCAAGCGGACTCGCGCGTCTCTTCCGTCCGGAGGGAACGAACCCATGGTGAGACGCGGACGCCTGCCGAAGCGATGCCTCGTGGCGGTGATGTTCATCCTGTGCGGGGTACCAGGCTCGGGATGTTCAGAGCCCCCGGAGGCCGTGCGGGTGACGGAGCCTCCGGAGTCGGACGTGGTGCTGGAGGGCGACGTGGTGGAGGTGCCCCGAGGCGCGCTGTCCGAGGCGCAGTCGAAGCTGCGCGGCGAGGTCGATGGCGTGGTGGGGAACAGCGAGCGGACGTTCTACCTGGCCATCCGCCGCAGCGAGCTGTCCCAGCGATGGTTCTGGTCGGGGATGCTGCGACACTTCTTCCCGGACGGCGCCTACTGGGGCGTTCCCCACAACCTGCGGACGTACGTGGTGACGATGCGGGAGAAGAACGGGCGGCTGTTCTTCATGAATGCCAAGGACGGCCTGCTGTTCGGGGGCAACGAGAAGCTCGACTTCCCGTTGGAGTCGTATCCCATCGTCACGGACCATGCGCCGTTCAACCGGCTGCCGGGCTCGGAGCAGTACGTGCTCATCGACCCGGCGGCGGGAGGCGACAGCATCGGCATCGTCGGAGACCGGTGGTTCGGGGGCGCGACGTTCCGGATGGAGATGAGCTTCGCCCAGCGCTTCCGACGGGCCTCGGACGGCGGCGCGATGTTCGAGCAGGTCTTCCTCGGGCACCTGTCCATCCCCGAGGACCGGAGCATGTACCGCGAGTACAACGACACGCGCTGGGTGGGGACGCTGTCGCTCGCGCTGCGCAAGTACCGTGAGGGGCCCGGCTACACGCGGACGCCTCCGCCGGAGCTCCCGTACTACTTCCTCAACTCGGGGCGGCTGGTGCCGTACTCGGGCGAGGTGGAGCAGGAGGCCGTCAAGTGGAACATCCACCCCGGGATGAAGCCCATCCGCTGGTACATGACGCCCAACCTGCTGGAGCTGAAGAAGGACCCGCGCTACCGCGACCTGGACCTGGTGGGTGCGCTGAAGCGGGGCATCGAGGGCTGGAATGAGGCCTTCGGCTTCCCCGTCTTCGAGGCGGTCCTGGCGGATGCGTCCGTCGACTTCGGCGAGGACGACAAGAACTTCGCCATCTTCCACCCCGTCCTCGAGCCGGCCGGGGCCTGGGCCGACCTCTCGCCCAATCCGAACACCGGCGAGCTTCGCCGGGCGCACTTCGTGTTCAACGCGGGCCTGTTCCGTGACGCCGACCTCTTCTTCTCGGATGACCCGGCGCTCCTCTCCTCCGCCACGCCCGTGGAGCGTCCTCCTCGTCCCAGGCTGTCCTGGGGAGGGGAGACGCAGGAGCGTCTGTGTGAGCTCGATACGTCCCGGATGGGAGCACACGGCTCGCTCGCCGCGCTGACGGACCCGGACCGCGCCGCGCTGGCCTCGATGACGAAGAAGGAGAAGATGGAGCGCCACTTCACGCACATCGTGGTGCATGAGGTGGGGCACACGCTGGGGCTGCGGCACAACCTCAACGGCTCGCGGACGTACGACGGGACGCCGGCCACGCCTCGGTCGAGCTCGGTCATGGACCACCTGCACGAGCTCGACACGATTCACATGGTGAAGCCCGGCTCGTTCGACGTGGCGGCCGTGCGTTATCTGTATGGGTTGTCCTCGGCGCTGCCCACGGACCTGTTCTGCACGTCGGGGCTGAGGGGACGCGCCCTCGCGGAGCCGGCGTGCGCGAGCCTGGACCGCTTCGACGACCCGCTGACGCGCTACCACACGCCGGTAATGCGTGAGCTGATGGCGGACGTGCTCGCGGGCGCGCCTCAATCGTTCCCGTTCATCATCTCCCGCCAGACGGTCGAGGACTACGTGCGGGGAGGCACGGCGCAGGAGCAGGTCCGGGGCTATGACCTCCTCATGGAGCAGGTCCGGCCTCCGCTCCAGGTGCCCCCGGGGCAGGGGGCCGCGTATGTGGCGCGAGCCAACGCGATGGCCCTGCGCATCCTGGGGAACTTCTACCTCCTGGAGCTGGACCCCTACTACTCGCCGTTCCCGAACCCGCCGCCCAGCACGCCCGCCTACACCGAGGCCCTGTTCTCGGATGTGCGTGGCATCCTCTTGAACGTCGACGGGCACAGGCCCTTCTCGCTGCGCCGGGAGATGGTGGCGGTGCTCAAGGCGCACCAGACGCTCGCGGCCTATGGACTGCTGCTGGAACTGCACGCCGAGCTGACCGCACGGCTGCCGACGCTCAGCGGTGAGGAGCGATGGGGGACGCTGGAGCTCTTGGGGCGCATCGAGGCGGCGAACTCGCCCTACTTCCGTTGAGGTGGCTCCACCCGGCCCACGTCACGAGGCAACAGGAGCAGGGAGCACAGCGCTCCCGCTCCACACAGGCCCGCGGAGACCCAGAGCGCCTCGCGTGTCCCCTGGAGGAACGCGTCCCCTGTCTTGCTCGCGAGCCCACCGAGCAGCGGCAGGAGCGCCACCGCGAGCAGGCCCGCGATGCGCGCCACCGCGTTGTTCACGCCCGAGGCGATGCCCGCGTGTCGGTCCTCCACCGCGCCGAGCACCACCGCCGTCAGGGGCCCCACGGTGAGACTCAGCCCCAGGCCCAGCACCAGGACCCCTGGCAGCACCGTGTCCACGTAGCCACCGCCACGGTGCAGCCGCGTGAGCAGCGCCATGCCCACGCCCGCGAGCAGCGGCCCCGCCGTCATCAACGGACGCGCGCCGATGTGGCCCGCGAGCCTTCCCACGAGTGGAGACAGCGTGAGCAGCAGCACGGTGATGGGCAGCAGGGATGCGCCCGCGGCGAGCGCCGAGTAGCCCAGCTGTTGCTGCAGCGCGAGGATGAGCAGGAAGCTCACGCCGCCCAGCGCGAAGTACACCGCGAGCGTGGTGAGGTTGGCGCCGGAGAACGTCCGCGAGCGGAACAGTCCGAGTGGGAGCATCGGATGTCTCGCGCGTGCCTCGATGACGAGGAACGCGGCCAGGAGCGCCACGCCAGCCACGGCGGCGAGCACGGGCGCGAGGGACCAGCCTCGCGAGGGACCTTCGATGAGCGCGTAGATGACGCCGCCCAGTCCGAGCGCGGCGGTGATGGAGCCGGCGAGGTCCAGTCTCCGGGTGTCTCGCGTGGGCCGGTCATCCGGCACGTAGCGGAGGGCCGCCCAGACGGCCAGCACGGCGATGGGGATGTTGAGGAAGAACACCCAGCGCCAGGACGCGGCATCCACCAACCAGCCGCCGAGCAGCGGGCCCAGGGCCGTGGTGACCCCCGAGAGCCCCGCCCACGCGGCCACCGCGCGCTGACGGTCCGCTTCGGGGAAAGAGGTGCGCAGGAGCGCGAGGCTCGCGGGCACCAGCAGCGCCGCGCCCATGCCTTGCGCCGCGCGGAAGAGAGCGAGCGTCCAGGCGTTGGGGGCGAGTCCACAGAGGACGGATGTGAGCGTGAAGGCCATGAGGCCGAGCACGAAGACGCGTCGCTGCCCCCACACATCGCCGAGCGCGCCGCCCGTGAGCACGAGCGAGCCCAGCGTGAGCAGGTAGGCATCCACGGCCCACTGGAGGCCGGCGAGGCCCGTGTGCAGCTCGCGACCGAGCGCGGGCAGCGCGACGTTGACGGCCGTGGAGTCGAGGAAGGCCATGCCACTGCCGAGCACGCTGGCCAGCAGCACCCCGCGCCCGCGCGGACTGGCGTAGGCCACGGACGTGGTGTCGGGAGACATACGCTTCAGCGTGGGACGTGCGTCGCTGTCGCGCCACGGCGGGCGTCGAGGAGCCGTGAGCCTGTCTGCCCGGATGCCCAGCACATGGTGGGGCGAAGGCCCCGTGCACACCCTGTCCGCGGACAACGCGTTTCGAATGGAGACGAACGATGGCGACCGAGTGCAAGCACATCGAGCAGGCGGGCAACCCCGAGCCGCGGACCAACGGCTGCGAGGAGTGCCTGAAGATGAATGCCCAGTGGGTCCACCTCCGCCGCTGCCTGGAGTGCGGGCACGTGGGGTGCTGCGACTCGTCGCCGAACAAGCACGCGACGAAGCACTTCCATCAGACGAAGCACCCGGTGGTGCAGTCGTTCGAGCCGGGTGAGACGTGGGTGTGGTGCTTCGAGGACCGGCTCTTCCTGGACGACAGGCCCGAGCAGGAAGAGGGCTCTCGCGTCTAGGGCGTGTCGCGGTCCTCGCGCAAGAGGCTGGCGAAGCAGCCCAACAGGAGCATCGCCAGCAGCAGCGCCGCCAGGACTCCCGAGAGGTGGAGCCAGAGACCGGTGATGAGCTGATGCGTGGAGGGGCTCATGGTGTCGGCCCGCCTTCGACGGCTGTCGCCACGGAGAAGGTCAGCTCGATGTCCGCGTCGCTGCCGTCGCCGCCGAGGTCACCATCGGCGCCGAGGCTGCGCAGCCGCACCTGTCCGTCGCGCACCGTGTACTCGTAGGGGTTGTGCCACGGGTCCATCGGCAGGGCCTGGAGCGACTGGTGCTCGACGAGCAGCCTGAGCCCTTCGGTCTCCGTGGGGAGTCGGCCTTGTGCGTCCTGGTGAAGCAGGAGCGCTCCCTGGATGGAGCGCAGGTCGAGGGCCGCGCGTTCTCGACGTGGACCGTCCGAGTTGACGGAGATACCCACGAGCATCGCGAACAACGCCAACACGCCAAGCCCCGCGACCCACAGCAGCGCGAGGCCAGCCTGGCGGAGTGCTCGTGACAACGGGCGACGAGGAATGGATTCGGTCATCGCCGCCCGCGTTTCAAGCCTCGTGCCGAGGTGGCCTTCCCCTGGCTCCAACCGACTCGCGTCCTTCGGTGTCTGTCATTCCGTCAAGGCCACGGGGCCGCACCGGCCGGAATGACAGCCGTGGCTCCGAGGCGCGCTCGGAGCCACATTGTGCTCACGCGGCCACCGGCTCGATGCGTGGACGCGTGCGCGCCGCGACCGTCTTGCGCCGTCCCTTGCGCAGCACATCCAGCGAGACCTCGTCATCCGTGGCCAGGGCCATCAGCCGCTGGAGGTCGTCCACGCTGCTCACCGGCCGTCGGTTGATGGCGAGCAGCAGGTCCTCCGGCTGGAGCCCCGCGTCATCCGCCGGTGTTCCACCCTGCACCTTGATGACCCGCACGGCCCGGGGCTGCCCCAGGTCTCTCACGTGCTCCGCGCCCAGGTTCACCGCCGCCGCCGCGATGCCCAGGAAGCGCCGCTCCACCTTGCCACGCTGGATGAGCAGACTGGCCACCCACGCCGCCGTGGTGGCGCTCACCGCGAAGCCGATGCCCTGCGCGTACGGCAGCACCAGCGTGTTGAGCCCGACCACCTCGCCCCGCGTGTTGATGAGCGGCCCGCCGGAGTTGCCCGGGTTGATGGCCGCGTCCGTCTGGAGCATGCCCTCCAGGATGACGCCGTCCGGCAGCGTGACGCTCCGGTTCACCGCGCTCACCACGCCGAGCGCCACCGACTGCTCCAACCGGAACGGATTGCCGATGGCCATCACCAACTGGCCCACGCGCACCGTCTCCGGCGCGGCGAGCGGCAGCGTCGGGAAGTCCGTCCCCTCCGCTCGCACCACCGCCAGGTCCGTGGGCGCGTCGCCTCCCACCAGCGAGCCGCGCAGCTCCTCTCCGTTCGACAACTGCACCGTCAGCTTCCGCGAGCCGCGCATGACGACGTGGCGGTTGGTGAGCACGTAGCCATCCGGCGTGAGGAAGAGCCCCGTGCCATGGCCCCGCGCGTGCTCCACGCCCACCACCGCGGGCGAGGCGCGCGCGACGAGCGTCTCCAGGTCGTCCGAGAACTGTTGCAGGAGCTTCATCGTGTGTTCCTCGTCCTCACGAGCGCCGGCCCAGGGTGATGGGCACTTCCTTCACCTCTCCGGCTCGCAGCACGCGTGCCTGGATGGTGGTGCCCGTCTTCGCGTCGCCCAGGTAGCCGAGCAGGTCCTCCACGCGGTGCAGCGACTGTCCATCCAGGCTCACCAGCACGTCGCCAATCAGCAGCCCGGCCTTCTGCGCGGGGCCCTCCGGGTCCACGGAGAGGAAGATGAGCCCCGCCTCCGTCCCGGCCGCCGCCCACTGGTGCTGCGGCAGCTTCACGGGGTAAGCGCCCACGCCCAGGTAGCCCCTGCGGATGCCGCCGTGCTCTCGCAGCGACGACGTCACCCGCGTCAGCGTCTCGTGCGGGATGACCACCGCCGACGTGCGCGAGAAGGCCGCGGAGAGCACGCCGACGAGCTGTCCCGTCGCATCCACCAGCGCGCCACCGGAGAAGCCGGGCGGCAGGTCCGCGTCCGTCTCGAGGTAGCGGTCCACGCGGCCGCCCGCGTGCGTGCGCCAGCTGTCGCCGTGCGCGCTCACCATGCCGAGCGTGGCCCGCGCCGTGCGTCCCGGCCGCGCCACGGTGACGACGAGGTGCCCCACCTTCACGCCGTCCAGCGGCGCGGAGGGGAGCGGAGTGAGGCCGGTGGCGTCGACCTTCAGCAGCGCGACGTCGGTGCTGGCGTCCCGACCGATGAGCTCGGCGGGGAGGGTGCGCCCGTCGGCCAGGCCGACCTGGAGGTGGCTGTCGTGCTCGGCGACCTGGCTGGTGGTGAGGATGAGCCCGTCGGCGCTCCAGACGATGCCGGTGGCGCAGCGACGACGGCGCGCGTCCACGCGGACGACGCTCGGCGCGGTGCGCTCCACCACGGAGGCGAGGGACTGGGAGAGGGAGGAGAGGTCGGTGGACATGGCGTGTTCCTTTCGAGGCGGAAGGTAAAAGCCGCGAAGGCGCGCCACATCGGCGGACCGGGCAGGGCGGGGACCTGCCTGTTCGGGTAGGTCACCCCTCCTTTCGGACGGGTGAGACCCGGCGCCCTCACCTCAGGGAGAGGGCGCCGACACCGTCAGCCATCCGGAGTTCGTCTCCGCGGAGATCGGCGCGGGGACGCCGATGTGGATGGGCTCGAACTCCTCTTCGCCGGGGGGGAGCCTGGGGGGCAGGTTCACCACGCCGCTGGTGGGGCTGACCACGTGGAGCGGGTACGTCACTCCTCGAAAGGTGACCACGCTGTTCCTCACGAAGTTCTTTCCGTAGAGGAGGACGGTGGTGGGCTCGGACGAGCCCGCGGGGACGCTTTGGGGCTCCACGGTGGTCAGCCCCACCAG
>NZ_SRLW01000363.1:0-8937 GCF_006518215.1 Myxococcus sp. AB025B | reverse complement strand
GGCCTGGTGGACGTGACGTTCCGGGAGCTGGCGGCGACGGCGTCCGTGCAGGTGACGCCGCCGGCGCGCAAGGAGGGGCCCTCGGCGGTGTTGCCGACGGAGGGGGTGTTGTTGGTGGTGGACGAGGACCCGGCGGTCCTCGAGGAGGCGGAGCGGCTGGGACGCGCGCACGTGGTGCGGGTGTTGTCGGCGCGCACGGCGGACGAGGCGGTGGTGTTGGCGCGCAGGCAGTGGGTGGACGGGGTGCTCATCCACATGCACCTGGGAGGGGAGATGGGCGGCATCCAGGCGGCGCACGAGCTGCGTTCGACGGAGGGGCTGGGCTCGTTGCCGTTGGGGTTCACGGGGGTGTCGGGCGGGTTGGAGGACCGGGTGGCGGCGGCGCACGCGGGGGGCTCGTTGTTCCTGCCCAGGCCCTTCACGGCGACGGACTTCGCGGCGGCGGCGGAGCGGATGGTGGCGGCGCGGCGGCCGGAGCGCTCGCGGGTGCTGGTGGTGGACGACGACCCGGAGGCGATTGCGGCGCTGGTGCACGCGCTGGCGAGCGAGCAGATTGAAGTGGTGGGGTTGGGGGACGCGCACCGGTTGATGGAGGCGCTGGCGGAGCATCGGCCGGACCTGTTGCTGTTGGACGTGCAGATGCCGGGGCCGAGCGGCTTCGACCTGTGTCGGATTTTGAGGTCGATGCCGGCGTGGCAGGAGCTGCCGGTGTTGCTGATTACCGCGCACCTGGGGTTGGAGTTCCGGCTGGCGGCGTTCCAGGCGGGGGCGGACGACTACATCTCCAAGCCGGTGTTGAAGGAGGAGCTGCGGGCGCGGGTGCAGGCGCGGCTGGAGCGGGCGCGGCTGTCGCGCGAGCGGGCGGAGCGGGACGCGCTGACGGGGCTGATGTTGCGGCGGCCGTTCATCGAGGGGGTGAGGAGCCGGCTGTCGGAGGCGCAGCGTCAGCAGCGGCCGTTGTCGTTGTGCTTCCTGGACGTGGACCACTTCAAGCGGGTGAACGACAAGTACGGGCACCTGGCGGGGGACCGGGTGCTGACGCGGCTGGGGCGCCTGTTGGGAGCGCGGTTCCGGCGCGAGGACGTGCGCGGGCGCTGGGGAGGGGAGGAGTTCGTGGTGGGGCTGCTCGGGGAGACGGCGGCGAGCGCGAAGGCGATTCTGTCGCGGACGATGGCGGAGGTAGCGGAGATGACCTTCGACGGTGACGGCGGCGAGTCGTTCCGCGTGACGATGAGCGCGGGCATCGCGGAGTCGCCAGGAGATGGCGCGACGATGGAGGCGCTGCTGCGCGTCGCGGATGCACGGCTCAACCGCGCGAAGACGAACGGGCGCAACCGCATCGAGGTGTGAGCGGCGTCACTCCCCCGGAGGCTCCGTCAGCACCAGCAGTCCGCGTGACGTATCCACGACATAGACATGGCCATCACCGGGCACCTGGAGCCCGGTGGCGCCTTCCTCCATCGAGTCCCCGCGTCCCGGGTCCGTCTCGCGGAAGCTGTTGAAGTACGCCACCTCGCGCGGCTTCGTGGGGTTGCTCACGTCCAGCACGCGCAGCCCCTCCTGGTGGTACGTCACGTACAGGCGCGAGCCCCTCAACTCCATCGCTCGCGGGGACACCACGGCGCGCAGGCCGTACTCCCCTATCTTCACGATGTGCCGCGGCTCGCTGACATCCAGCGCGCGCAGCCGCGCACCCATGCCCAGGCTGCTCTCGAAGGCCACGATGCGCCCGCCGAACGTGCCCACCGCGCTCGCTCGGCTGTTGGCGTACGGATACGTGTACTGCCCCAGCACCCGGACCCCCGAGGACGCGCGCGCGTCGACCACCTGCAGCCCCGCGCCCCGGTGATTCACATACAGCCGGCCCTCGTAGCTCACCGGGCCCCGGGAGGACGGCTGGTCCGGCATGCGCATGCCGGAGACGATGCGCTCCAGCAAGCGAGGCTCCGCGGGCTCGCTGATGTCGAACATCAAGGTGCCCACCGCCGCGTCCGTGGACACGGCATAGAGCCTGTCCCGGTCCACGCTCACCATGGACACTCCCGGCGAGGTCCTCGCGGACACGCGGCGCACCAGCACCGGCGCCGAGGGCACGGAGACGTCGAGCACCACCACCCCCGAGCTGGCGCTCGCGACATAGAGCATCCCGCCCTTGAACGTCGCGCCCCGCCAGTCCGTGTCCCCTGGCGTGCTCAGCTCCGCCACGCGCAGCGGCACCGCCGGGTCGCTCACGTCGAACACCGTGAGCCCCCCCGGCCGCCCACGCCGGTCCTGCGAGATGACATACGCATGGCGGTCGATGAGCTGCACGTCCACGGCCGGACCCAGGCCCACCGCGCGCTCGGACACCAGCCGCATCCCGCCGGAGATTTCATGCTCGCCCTGGAAGCGCGTGACGCGCTCGGCGCGGAACGTCCCCGACTCCACCAGCACCCCGTCCCGGCACCGCGTGAAGCACCCCGTGACGACTCGAGGGTTCACCGCGTTGCAGCCCGCGAAGGTGAACAGACCCCCATCTGGCGTCTGGCTGGCGATGAACAGCGTCCGCGTGTCCCAGACGCCCGCCACGGCGTTGGCGCCCTGCACCTGCTCGGGCGTCCCCGCCGCGTTCAGCTTGAAGCCCCCGCCCACGGGCACGAAGCGCGCGGGAGCCCCGTTGCGCGCATCGATGCGCAGCAGGCTGCGATACACCCCCATGCGCTCCAACTGCTCCAGCGTGTGGCGTCGACAGCCGGACAGGTCGAAGGACTCCAGGCTGCCGCACGCGGCCCCGTTCTCGACGACGCCGCAGACGGACAGCGGCCCGTGGTCACTCCAGTCGCCAAGCTCCTCCAGCGGCGTGTAGCGCCCATCCCAAGGGGGCTCATCCGACGACGCGCAGCCCGTCGCCAGACAGGCGAGCAGTGCCATCGACGCTAGCAGCGCGGGCCGCATCGCGTACCTCCCGGGTGGAGAGCCACGCGCCGGCCAGCGAGCTCCCGCTCCAGGATTGTAGGAATGAGGTCGTCCGCTCGGGAAGCGCACGCCGCCGCGGAGTGGTGAACGCCATACGTCTTGGGGGATGTGCCCTGTGTTCGCACCCACCCACCACGGTGGATGCGGGACGTCCGGTGTCCACGGGACCACATCCCGAGCCCGCCAGACTCCAGCGAACGCTGGCCCGCACGCCCGGTCAGGGAGGCGAGCGGACCCGACGATGCGCCGATTCGCCCTGAATCGGCGCTCTCCCGCGAGAAAGGGCTCCCGTTTAGTTCTTCACCATGAACGACACACAGGTGAAGGACGTGGTGATTGTGGGGGGTGGCCCGGCGGGCCTGAGTGCCGCGCTGATCCTGGGACGGGGCCGCAAGCGGGTGCTGCTGTGCGACGCGGGCGCTCCGCGCAACGAGCGGGCGGAGCACATGCACGGCTTCGTCACCCGGGACGGCATCCCCCCCGCGGAGTTCCGCGCCATCGGCCGCGAGCAGCTGCGCCCCTACGACGTCGACGTGCGCGACGTGCGCGTCGAGCGCATCGAGCCCAAGGGGACACGCTTCCAGGTGACGCTGGGCGACGGCCAGGTCGTCGAGGCCCGCAAGGTGCTCCTGACGACGGGCCTGGTGGACCAGGTGCCGGACCAGCCCGGCTTCCGCGAGCTGTGGGCGCACAGCGTCTTCCAGTGTCCGTACTGCCACGGCTGGGAGATTCGGGACCGGGGCTGGGGCGTGCTCGTCCCCCAGGAGAACACCCATCACCCGTACGTCGACTTCGCCCTCTTCCTGAAGGGCTGGACCTCCAACCTCACGCTCTACACCCAGGGCCATCTGGCGCTGACCGCCGAGCAGCGCGAGTCCCTGCGCCGCGCCGAGGTGCGCGTCATCGAGAGCAAGGTGCGTGGCCTCATCCCCACCCAGGATGGCCAGCACCTGGAGTCGGTGGAGCTGGAGGACGGCACCCGCGTGCCGCAGGAGTACCTCTTCGCGCACCCGCCCCAGAAGCAGACGGCGCTGGTCCAGGGCCTGGGGCTCGCGCTCGACGAGCTGGGCTTCGTCAAGGTGGGCCCGACGCTGGAGACCTCCGTGCCCGGCATCCACGCGGCCGGAGACCTCACCACGCGCCTTCAAGGGGCCCTGGTGGCCGCGTCGGCGGGCGCGATGGCGGCCTACACGCTGAACCACCTGCTCAACATGGACGCCCTGGGCCTGGCGCACCCGGCCTGACGCCTGCTTGAGCCCGGCCCCGCCAACCGCTACGAGAACGACCCCATGGCGTCCACCGAGCAGTCCTGTGTGCATCCCCCCTCCACGCTGCGCCAGGACTTCGAGGAGAAGCGGCGGCTCACGTGGGTCGGCACGCTGGGGCCCGTGGCGCCCCTGCGAGTCACCCCCCGCGCCAGGGTCCACGCGTACGCCGCCATCGTCCTGGTGTTGAAGGGCGAGTCACACGTGCGGCACGCGGGGGACCTGGTGCTGCGCGCGGGCGACGTGCACCTCATCCCACCGGGAGATGCGCATGGCCATGAGCACTCGGACGCGCAGGGCCTGGGGCTGGGCTTCTATCCCGAGGCCCTCTCCGCGAACGCCGAGGAGCGCGAGGCGCGCCTGGGGCCGCTGCTGCGCGTGCGCGCCGGCTGCCACCCCGTCTTGCGTCCCACCAGCGTGCAGCGCCGCCGCCTCTTGCGCTGGATGCGGCTGATGGAGGAGGAGCAGACCCGGAACGAGCGCGGCAACGAGGAGGCGAGCCTGTCGCTCCTGCGCCTGGTGCTCATCGAGCTGGAGCGGATGGCCTCCCCCGAGGCCCTCACCGAGCCCGCCTCCGTGGGCCTCAGTCGCCGGGCGCTCACGTACATCGAGACCCACTGCCTGGAGCCCCTGTCCCTGGCGAAGGTGGCGAAGGAGCTGGGCCGCTCGGCGCCACACGTCGCGGGCGTGGTGCGCCAGGAGACGGGCCGCACCGTGGGCGAGTGGATTCTCGAGTGCCGGATGGCCGAGGCCCGCAGCCGGCTGCGCCACACCGACGAGCGCGTGGACATCGTCGCGGACCGGGTGGGTTACGCGGACGTGACGCACTTCATCCGACTCTTCCGTCGCGTGCATGGTGTGACACCCGCCGCATGGAGGCGACGCATGGCGCCAGGGGTGCGCTGAACATGCGTTCCCTATTTTGTGAGGCGAATGGATTGACAGGAAACTGTCATCTGGGTAGTTCCGGGGCATGCCGACGCCGATGAGGGACTCATCGGGAGCAAGCCTTTCGAGGGCTGCTCCCCGAGGGGCGGTTGCGTGCCCATGCTTCAGCGCAGCAGCGGGACAGCACGGGCGGTGTCGCTGATGGCGACGCGTGCGAGTCGAGGAGGCAGGGGCGCGGTGCGGCCCGTGTGTCCCAGCCCCCAGGAGGAACCCCTCACGGCGGAGGGAGGTGGCGCACCGCCGCTGTTGTGCCCGTTCTGGTTCAACCTGGGTCCGCAGGTGGCGGCCAACGACACGGAGTCCCCGTCCCGCAGGAAGGGTCGCCGCAAGGGTGGGCCCACCGCGTCCTGAGCCTTCAGTCCGACGTGTCGCGCCCCGAGCGGGACACCGTCTCGTGGGCGAGGACGCGGAAGTGCTGCGCGGCGGGTGACGGCCTCCGTCCAGGGAAGGCCACCACCAGCTCCGCGTGGCCGGGCGCGCCGCTCAGGGGGCGGAACACGACGCCCTTGGGGCACAGGGCCTGGGAGGACGCGGGCGCGATGGTCAGCCCCAGCCCCGCCTCCACCATGCCGACGACAGAGGGCCACGAGCGCGCCTCCTGTCGGATGTTGGGGGAGAAGCCCGCCGCCAGACACATGCTCGTCACCAGGTCGTGCAGGCCCGGCGCGGAGTGGCGGGGGAACAGGACGAAGGGCTCGTGCGCCAGCGAGGACAGCGCCACGACGCGCTGCCTCGCGCGAGGGTGACGGGCGGGCAGGGCGAGCACGAAGCGCTCGCGCAGGAGCCGCTCCACGGTGAGGCCCTCGTGGCGGAAGGGCGCGCGCAGGATGGCCAGGTCCAGCTCCCCCGAGGCCAGCGCCGCGCCGACGTTGAGCGTCTCGCTGTCATCCAGCTCCAGCTTCACCTTGGGGAAGCGCGTGCGGAAGCGCAGCACGATGTCCGGCAGCACGCCGAAGGCCGAGGACGCCGCGAAGCCGACGCGCAGCGTGCCCGACTCGCCGCTCGCGGCCTCGCGCACGGCGTGGGTGGCGTCCACGCGTCGGGCGAGCAGCGCGCGCGCCTCCTCCAACAGCCGCGCCCCGGCGGCGGTGAGGGCCACGTGGCGGCTGGTGCGGGTGAGCAGCTCGACGCCCAGCTCGGCCTCCAGCCGGCGGATCTGCTGGCTGAACGGCGGCTGGGCCATGCCGATGCGCGCGGCGGCGCGTCCGAAGTGCAGCTCCTCCGCCACGGCGATGACTTCCTCGCCCTGGTGCTCACGATGCTGACGGGTGCGCCCGTCCTCGCGGACCCTCCCGGTCCGGTCTTCGCGCCCGTCCCGGATGCGAGCACCCAGGCCAAGCTGGACCTGGCGGACCGGTACCTCCGGCGCGTGGAGCTCGTGCGGGACAGCCTGGTGCCGCCCCGGTGGCTGCGCGAGGGAGACCGCGTGGTCTTCTGGGCCCGCGAGGGCAAGGACGGCGGGACGTGGGTGCTGGCGCACGCGAGGACGGGCGAGCTCGAGCCGCTCGTGTCCGGTGAAGCGCTGCGCAGCCAGCTCTCCGCGCTCCTGGGCAAGCCCGTCACGGCGCCGCGCTTCCACGACGTCGCGCTGGCGCCGGATGAGCAGGGCATCGTGTTCCAGCTCGACGGGAAGACCTTCGGCCTGGGCCTGTCGGGAGGCAAGGTCACGCGGCTGTCGCCCCAGGACCGGGCCGCGCTGACGCTGTCTCGCGAGCATGTCCTCGCGCCGCGTGGAGGGGCGCTCGCGGTGCGGAAGGAGGGCGGCTTCGCGGTGCTGGGCGCGGACGGGGCCACCGTGGTGGAGCGCCAGGGCGAGGAGCGGCTCGACTGGCGGATTCCCGAGCGAGCCTGGTCGCCGGATGGTCGCTACCTCGTGGTGTGGCGCGAGGACACGCGCGCGGTGCACCAGGTCCCCGTCGTGGACTACGCCACCGCGCTGGAGAAGGTGACGACGGTGCCGTACGCGAAGGTGGGGACGCCGCTGCCGCGCTCGGAGCTGCACCTGGTCGACGTGACGACGGGGAGCGTGACGCGCGTCGCCCCCGTCGAGGGTGAGACGTATGACTTCTTCGCCGGCTGGAACCCCGAGGGCACGGAGGCGCTGTGCCTCCACCTCTCGCGGGACGCGAAGCGGCTGGACCTCACCGCGGTGACGCCGGGGAGCGCCCAGCGTCGGCACGTGCTGCGCGAGGAGCGCCCGGAGACGTTCGTCGCGGGCCTCGACTTCGCGGTGGGCGGCTTCGAGCAGCAGGTGACGGCGCTGCCCTCGGGGCGCGGCTACCTGTGGATGTCCGAGCGCGACGGCTGGCGTCACGTGTACGCGTATGACCGCGCGGGGAAGCTCGTGCGGCAGGTGACGCAGGGCGCCTTCCCCGTGCATCAGGTCGTGTCCGTGGCGCCCACCGGTGACGCGCTCTACGTGCTGGCGTCCGCGGACAGCGGCGCGCCCTACGAGCAGCTCATCTACCGGGGCAGCCTGAAGGGTGGCGCGCTGACGCGGCTGTCCTCGGGCTCGGGGATGCACCGGATGACGCCGTCCCCCTCGGGCCAGTACTACGTGGACACCTGGTCCTCGCGCACGCAGCCCCGCGTCCGGGAGCTGGTCTCCGTGAAGGGGGGCAGGCGCGTGCGCCTCACCACGTCGGACGCGAGCGAGCTGGAGGCGCTCGGCGGCACGAAGCCGGAGCCGCTGCTCGTCAAGGCGGCCGACGGCGTCACGCCCCTGCACGGCGTGCTCTACAAGCCGCGCGACTTCGACCCGAAGAAGCGCTACCCCGTCATCGCGCACATCTACGCGGGGCCCTTCCTCTCGGTGGTGCCATGGAGCTACATCGGCAACCACGAGTCATTGACGGCCAGCGCACTCGCGCAGCTCGGCTTCGTGGTGGTGCTGCTGGACCCGCGCGGAGGGCCCGGACGGAGCAAGGCCTTCCAGGACGCGAACCACGGCCGCGTGGGGCAGACGGAGATTCCCGACTACGTCACGGGCCTGGAGCAGGCCGCGTCCACGCGTCCGTGGATGGACCTGGAGCGCGTGGGGCTCCATGGGGCTTCGTGGGGTGGCTACTTCACGCTGCGAGGCATGCTGACGGCGCCGGACTTCTTCAAGGCGGGCTATGCCGTGGCGCCGGGCGCGCTGGAGGAGGAGGCCATCATCAACGAGCCCTACCTCGGCCTGCGCGACCAGAATCCCCAGGGCTACGCGGCGGGCGACAACCTCGCGCTCGCGCACCAGCTGAAGGGACAGCTGAAGCTGATGCACGGCACCAGCGACGTGAACGCCACGCTCTCGGTGACGATGCGGATGGCGGACGCGCTCATCAAGGCAGGCAAGCGCTTCGAGCTGCTGCTCATGCCTGGCGAGCCCCACTCCCCGCGGGGCGCGGCCAGTCGCTACTCCCGGGACGACGTGGGCCTGTTCTTCCTGCGCACGCTGGGCGAGCCCCGGTGAACGGCGCCTGGGCACGAACGCACCCTGGGGTAGACTCCGGCCGTGGCCAGAGTCCGTCTTCGGTGTGTGAACTGCGGTGCCCCCTTCCTCAAGTCGGTGGAGCGTGAGTCGACGTGCGGCCATTGCGGCGCGGACCGGCCCCGGCCCTCGAACAGCCCCCTTCCCCTCGGGTGGAAGGAGGTCCCGGCGCCCAGGTCGTCGAACGACACGAAGGTCATCGTCGCCTGGGGGCTGCTGGGCATCGGCCTCACGGGCGGCCTGCTCGCCGCCACCCTGATGCTGGCGCTGTCGCCTCACGACGAGCCCCCTCCTCGGGTC